>CAYZWM010000007.1:30037-38829 GCA_964482155.1 uncultured Chitinophagaceae bacterium
CAGGGTGTATTTTATTTGGGAATGCTGAAGTCGGTAAAACGGGAACTCAAGAAATTTCCATTTCGATTTGAAACGCGTAAACAATTCTTAAACCTAAACTTAAGCGGCTTAACCACCTATAAGAACAACGATCCAAAGCACAGACAGCTAAAAGGCTTTATTTCCGCCAACGATAAAGATGAGTTGGATTTCGTAAAGCAGTGCCTAACGGCAACTATGGACAATAAGGAACTTACGTTGAAATGGAGGAAAAGCGGCGATCAGTTGTTTCATTTTCGGATAGACAGCATCCTTCGGGGCGAGTTTCAAAAACAAATAGTTTTGGAGCTCAATGGAAAACAGGTTGAAGCGAGTAGTAAAGACACACGAATAGTAAACGTACCTGGCATGGGTGTGTTTAGCCTTGAAAACATTGAGATTACACACGAACCAGATCAGAAAATCGACTTGTACTTTTCGGAAAGTTTAAACGGTATGCAGAGTCTTATCGGGCTGATTCTATTAGACAGCCAGGAGGTTGAGAACTACGAACTTTCTGGAAACAAATTGACGCTGTACCCCGACAAACGCTTAGTCGGAGAACACAAGGTGTTTTGCTCGGCAGATATCAAAAATTATGCGGGGTATCGATTAAAAAAGGACGACGAACGGAATCTCTTTTTTGAGCAAACCAAACCCAAACTGAGATTAGTGGGTAAAGGAACGATTGTACCCGACGCGAAGGGAGTGGTTTTTCCATTTGAGGCAATGGCTTTGAAAGCGGTTGACCTTTGGATATATCAGATTTACGAAAAGAACATACCTCAATTCCTTCAGGTAAATGAACTGGCCGGGAATCATCAACTTTCGAGAGTTGGGAAGTTGATTTATTCAGGCAAGGTCGATTTGTCGGAAAACAAAAAAGTAAAAGAGAATGACTGGTCTAGATATACCCTGAATCTTCAAAACTATATCAAAAAGGAACCCGGAGCGATTTATAGAATTCAGATCGGCTACCGAAGTTCATATACCTTCTTCGACTGTCCGGAAGGAAATAGTGATTATTCTATTGCTGATGATGGCATGTACTACGATTACTACAACCGCGAAAACGAGTACGTAAATCGATATACACCTTGCGACAGACGATTTTATTACAGCGGATCCATTGGGCGGAATTTATTGGCATCGGATATTGGCTTGATCGTAAAAAAGGGTGCCGACGAAAAGACCCACGTTTTTGTGAGTAGCCTGGTAACAGCACAACCTCTGGCCAATACGCGTTTAGACTTTTATTCATACCAAAACATAAAAATAGCTTCTGGATATGCGGATCAATTGGGAATGGCGCTATTCAAATTTCCTGAAGAAGCATATATCGTTGTGGCAACTTCGGGGCGACAAAAGGGGTATTTAAAACTGGGTAATGGACGAAACAACTCAACGTCAAAATTTGATGTAAATGGAGTGAACGGTTCTTCTAAGGTTGATGGTAAAATCTATACCGAAAGAGGCGTATGGAGGCCAGGAGACAGCATTTATACATGTTTTACACTTCAAGACAAACAGAACAATCTTCCATCAAATGTGCCCGTTACTTTTGAGTTGTTAAACCCGAGGGGCCAGGTAATTAAGAAAAAGGTAAGAACCACAGCAGTTGGGGACGTATACGATTTTAGAACTTCAACGGCTTCAAGTTCCATTACAGGCAACTACACCGCCAGGGTAAGTGTTGGAGGGTCGACGTACTATAAAACATTGGCTATTGAAACGGTAAAACCCAATCGGCTGAAAATCAAAATAAGTGTACCCGATAGTGTCATTCAAGTCGGTAAACAAACCGCTGTATCGATTGTAAGCAGTTGGTTGCATGGGGCACCATCTCCACATTTGAAATATAATGTAAAAGCAAGAATCCGAAGAGCTAGAACACGGTTTAGTGGTTTTGAATCTTTCCATTTTGAGGATAGAACCAAAAAGTCCAATAAGCAGGAAGTAGTGCTGTCTGAAGGAAGCTTAGACGAAAATGGGAAGGTGACGTTTACACCCAATTTTTATCTCAATGACAAGGTACCCGGTAGTTTGCATGTTGACTTTTTGACCAAGGTTTTCGAGAAAGGTGGAAATTTTAGTCAGGACAATGCCTCTTACCCCATAAAGGCGTACACCAGTTATGTCGGCATCGAATCGCCCAAAACAGAGGCAGACGACAATAGCTTAGAAACAGATCAGAGACATACCTTTAGGTTGATCAATGTGGATGCCCTGGGCAAACCCTTGAATGGTAAAAGAGTCTCGGTAAAAATCTATCGGATTGATTGGCGATGGTGGTGGGATAACCATCAGGACATGGCTACGTATATGCAATCGAACAGTTTATTTCCGGTTGTAGATACCGTATTGACAACGACTCAAGATGGGTTGGGACAAACAAATTTTTATTTACCCTACCCAAATTGGGGGCGGTTTATTATGGTAGCCAAAGACATGGAGTCAAAACACACGGCATCGAAAACGTTTTATGTAGACTGGCCTTATTGGAAAAGAGGGAATAGAAACCAGACGGAACAAGCCAAAACGATTGTGTTATCCAGCAATAAAAAAGTATACGGTGTAGGGGAAAAGGTAAAGGTGACCATACCGTCATCCGACATGGGTCGGGCGTTGGTTTGTGTAGAAAACGGATCTTCTGTTTTGAGGAAGTTTTGGATAAACGGGAAAAAAGGGGAAACTCAGTTTACGTTTACCACCACCGCTGGAATGACACCGAATGTTTATGTGCATGTAAGCTACTTGCAAACGTATAAACATAAAGACAATGATTTACCCGCTCGGCTATATGGCATTTTGCCCATAAAAGTTGAGAATAAATTGAGCCACCTTCATCCACAGTTAATCGTAAAAGACGAAATCCGACCCGATCGAAAGGAATGGGTTACGATTAAGGAAAAATCGGGCAGACCGATGACTTACACCCTTGCGGTAGTGGATGAAGGCTTGCTTGATTTGACACACTTTCGCACGCCTAAGTTATGGAGCCATTTCTATCAAAAACAAGGGCTGGGTGTACGAACCTGGGACTTATACGATGAAGTAATGGGCGGCTACGGTGGAAAATATGGAAACGTATTAAGTGTAGGTGGCGACGAAGAAGGTGCTGTTGACGAATCCGTTCACAAGGCAAATAGATTTAAACCAGCCGTGAAATTTTTAGGTCCTTTTAAACTCAAGGCCGGGCAAACTGCCAAACACCGGATTGAAATGGGCGAGTACATTGGCGCCGTGCGTATGATGGTTATTGCACGGCACAATGACGCCTATGGGGAGGTTGAAAAATCGGTAAAAGTGAAAAAACCGATTATGATTTTACCTACGTTGCCACGTGTGCTTAGTCCTGGCGAGACCATCCAAATTCCGGTAACCGTTTTTTCCATTACGGAAGGTAAAAAGAAGGTCACTGTACGTGTTCAGTTAAAAGGGAATCTAAAAGGCGAAGGAAAATTGACCAAAGAAATAGAGTTTGCTGGGCAAGGAGATGAGACCATATTCTTTTTGGCTCGTGTTGCTGAAAAGGTTGGATTGGCCAAGTTGATTGTGACCGCCAAATTTGGAAATGAAACGGCTCGAAAAGAGATCGAAATTGCAGTACGTACACCTAATCCGTTGGTAACTGACGTACAGGATTTTGTGGTTGAGAAAGGAAGAAGTTTAAACATCGAAGCGGTATTGGCTGGCCTTGACGGAACGAATTCAGCCACCTTAGAAGTGTCTGCTCTTCCGCCCTTAAACTTGCACAGCCGACTGGATGAATTATTGCAATACCCACACGGTTGTGTTGAGCAAACCACCAGTTCCGTTTTTGCCCAATTGTTTGTTGGCGATTTATTGTCACTTACGGAGAATCAGCAATTTAGAGTGAGTGAGAACATTCAGGCTGCGATTCGAAGACTTCGATTATTTCAAACTTCATCGGGAGGAATGGGCTATTGGCCTGGTGCTCAAAAGAGCAACGCCTGGGGAACAAATTATGCAGGACACTTTTTGCTGCTCGCCCAAAATAAAGGATATCGTGTAGACAAACAGTTTCTTCAAAATTGGGTGAACTACCAACAGGAGGAGGCCAAAAAATACCAACATGTCAGATGGCAAAGTGACCTGACTCAGGCGTACCGTTTATATACCCTGGTTTTAGCCGGCAAGCAAGATCTGGCATCGATGAACAGGATGCGGGAAAACACCACGCTGTCGGGTATTGTGAAATGGCGACTGGCTGCAGCCTATGCCATGGCCGGTATGCCCGAGGTGGCTAATTCGTTGGTAAACAATTTGGAAATAGTGGCTCCCAAGTACAATGGGCATGGTTCTACATTTGGTTCTAGCCTGCGCGACAAAGCCATGATTTTGGAAACATTGAGCTTGATTGGCCAGGAAAAGGAATCTGGATTTTTGATTAAAGACATTGCCAACAAATTGTCGTCGAAATCATGGTTGAGTACACAAGAAACCGCGTACAGTTTGATCAGTATTAGTGGATTCTATAAGAAAACACAAAGCGGAAGTGAAATGGAATTTAATGTTCAGGGAATGGGAACCGATGAAAAGATTAAATCGGCAAGCCCACTTTATCAAAAAACGTTTGTAGAAAAAGGCAAACGACAGACCCAGGATGTGAAACTGGTAAACAAAGGAAGCAACTTGTTATTTGTACGGCTCATTACGTCCTCGGTACCGTTGCAAAGTGATACGGTAAAACTTCAACGCAATATGGCTATGGAGATACATTATGTTGATTACGATGGGCGAAGGTTAAACCCAAGTAAGCTGGTACAAGGTCAGGAGTTTAAAGCCGTGGTTCGAGTAAAAAATGGGTCGATAAAAGGAATGCAGTACGATATGGCTCTTTCCTTTATGGTACCTGTTGGTTGGGAAATAGAAAATACCCGAATGACTGGGGGCGACGGCAGCTATGATTTCCGAGATTTTAGAGACGATCGGGTATACACGTATTTTAATATTGGAAGTGGGCTAACGCGCACGTTCGAATTGCGACTAACGGCTACCTACGCCGGACACTTTTTTCAGCCTACGGTTAAAGTGGAAAATATGTATGACAATACGGTTGTAGCGACGCAACCTGGTGGATGGGTAGAAGTTGCCTCTCAAGGAGAAGCAATTCCATAAAAGAGCACTTAAGTAAACGATATATCGTGTTCAATCTTTAGGTCGGAGCGATAAGCTCCATACAGTTAAGCAGGGCATCCATACGGGTGCCCTGTTTTTGTTGGCACCTGTAGCTTTTTTGTAAGCGAATGGCACGTTTTTCTATTGGGCGGTTAAAAGGCATGATCATTTGTACGACATTTGAGATATAAAACTATTTGTCGTACAGATATGTTAAAATAGTGAATATCCTGCACCGGTGTTAGCGCAAGATCTCACATGGCAAATAGGCGAGTTAGTTTACTGGGGAAGCCGAAAACCAGCACAATAAAAGAGTAGGTAAAATTTACTTAAAGTTTAATTATGCAAAAACACATGTTCAGATTTTTATTGGCCCTATTAACGTTGATTTATTTCTCGTCTTTAGGACTTTGCCAGACCACAAGCGCGGGAGATGGAAAGAAACCAACAAAGACCCGAGACAAATTACGATTTAGGTATGGTCAGGTTGATGAGATTTATTCGGATGGTGAGCTGGATAGGATCCATTGCCAGGGTAAGGGTAATATGAAGTGTAAACAAGAGACGGTGTCTGGAATCAATACGGGTCATAGCCAAAACGATATCAACTACCTCGATCAACTTTCAGACGACATCGTAGCGGGTTTGTTGAAGCTTTACCCGAAAGGTGAACCTCCGCATGCAATGATGGGTCACCGAACGAGATACGTTACGTTGATCTTGCCGGATTTATCAGTAATTCATCGTTTGTATCGGGTCGATTGGACCTGGGATGAAAGTGGTTTTTACAGAGAAGAGTCAAGTTACATAGATTTATAGCATTGATAAACAGAAGATTATGAAAAATAATTATTTAATTAAATTAGGAACAGTGATGTTAATGGTCATGAGTTTAAGTTTTGACCTCTTCGCCATTGAAGTACATCGAACCCGCCGCAACGGCGATGGGAGTGGAAATTATGGTGTGGTAAAACGTACTGAAATTGCATATGCGGATGGGGAGGTTTACCGTATAAACATTACCTGCGAAAATCCGGGGCATCAGATATGCCCAATGTCTATTATGGTTGGTGGAATGGGCGTAGACAACAATCAACATGAAGCGGCTCTTCTGCCATACTTGAATGATATGTATGCATTGGCTTTGGCAAAATGTCAAACCGAAGGTAGTTATTCTGGAAGCGGTTTTCAACAAATTATGGATACCGAAGGCAACCTCGGGATGTATGTTTATTCCCTGGTTATGACTTATAATTCAGCCACTCAGGAATGGAATGAAAAGTGGATAATTAATAAATTATAAATGAAGCGTTGGTTATTTGTAAAACAGATGGGGCTTTGGTTGGTCCCGTTTGTTTTTTGTTCAGCTCCTATTTACGGTCAAACACCCATTTCGACTGAACCTTTTCAGGAGTTGTTTTCGTACGATACAACCCTGTTTATTACACCCAAGAAGGTAATCTCAGTTTCTAGTTTACCCAGCTTCTATTATTCCGTAAATGACCAGGATTTGTGGGTTGGTCAGAATGTTGGCCATGGTGCTCGTAAAATGGTGCTGTATGAAGTGCATAGTGACCGACAGGTCATTCTAAACTTGCCTCGATCCATATGGCGGTTTACTCAAAAATGGCCACCTGCCGCAGTTTACGTTGATAGCGCATATATTGTGGTGGATTATTTTAACCTAACCCTTCTTTATGAATGGAAAACGTATGGATCGCAAGCCAGGTTAGTTGAGGCTAAAGAGATGCGATACCACAATAAATCACATTATAAAAACAGGCGTTTTACCACCGTTTCAGATTATGAATTAATGGGTAAGAATGATAATCGTCATTATGTAGATTACTACGAGGTGAAAGACGATAAGATAATAGATGGTGAGACCAGATCGTACCTGTCTGATTTGCCAGAATACTGTGTTTATGGCTTCAACATGAGATACCTGTGTTTAGATAATGGATTCCTTTATTGCGATGTGGCTGAACCACGACTTATATACGAGCATGACAATCAAACCGATACAATTCTCTTAAATGGGGCGAAACATTGGCACTACCCCAATATGAAGATCATGGACTCTTTAAGGACCCAAAAAATGGGGTCAGGGTATCAGGCTCAATTTTGGTTGAATCACCTACGGGATGTACAACGTCATCATTCCACATTAAATGCCCTGGAACAGATGAATGATAGCCTGATATTAATACGCTGGTATCAACCTAATGACACCATGTTGTGTCTTATTCCAGATCATAAAGGGAAGGCTGGAAGAGATAAATTTGAACTATTCAACATTAACAGCGGTCAGATACTCCCTTACATGGGCAATTTTTATCGAACAATTGGAGAAGCAACTGTACTCAGTAGAGACAAAATAGATTTTCGTTGCTTAATGAGTTGCAAAAATGGAATTTGGCATGAGGGCGATGCCTATGAAATAACCTGGGGAAGTCCAATCATCCCGTTGGGTATGACGTATGGTGAATATCGGCAGGCAGAAGATAAGTGGTTGAGTAAGAATGATCCTGTCATTCGAATCAATAAATTCGTATTTGTAGGAGAACGTGAGTAGACGAATTATTCATACCGTATGCCTAACCATTATGGTTTTCATTGTTCGAGGCGGCCAGCTGACCACGAACTCCGATGAGTCAGAAGAACCGAGTGTCCTAATTTCGTTGAATAACGACACGTTTACTATGGAAGGGTTTCAAAACAAACCAGAAACAACCTACTTGCTGCATTTTAAACAACCGTATTGTCACGACTGCCTGCCGGAGGTAGTTAGGAAGCTTGTAAAAGTAAACCGGGTTAAGAAATCGCTTTTCATAATTGAAGCCACCAAATCGCCATTAGCCCATAAAATGGGGTACGACGTATTGGAGCAGAAAGGGGTAAAATTTCCGAGAAATCACTACTTAAGGACTAATGGTGATGCGAGTTTAACAAGCCATTGGCGTGGGTATTTATATCTCGAAATTTTCAAGAATGGGGTACTCATAGAGACGTGGTCTTATGATCAGCTGATCAAAAAGAAATTAAAAAAACATAAATAGACTTAGACGATAAAGAAGTCAATTCGCAGGCAAAATTGGCCGTAAGCAGCCATAGTTCAAACCGATAATTAATACGTAATTTGCCTTGCTTATGAAACGCGTTATTGGTCTTATTATTTGTTTGAATTTATGCGCACTTTGTGCAAACGCTCAATTTCGAGCGGAGTTGGGAATACCCTATATTTTTAATTCAAAAACCAACGGAAATAGCTTTGTGACAAGCTTTGGGTCATACCTACACGTCGGGCATGAGTTTGATCAATTTTACACGAATGTTCGTTTTTATTCATCACCAAAAGTTTCAAAAGAGAAACACAAAAACGGATTGGGATTTGGGGTTTCTTATATCCACGAGACCAAGAAAACGCCGGCCTGGAAATATCATTGGGGGGTCGGGTATCAATGGCTCCGAGATCGAAACGAAAAATTCCCTCTATCAACCCAAAACATATCGATTATTAGCCTGGAGTTACGCGCCGAGTACTGGATAGATACAGAATGGTATTTGGCAACCATATGGAGCCAGGGAGTGAGTATAAACAACTACACAAAAGTGGATAGAAGTGGTCATGT
>CAYZWM010000008.1:0-14407 GCA_964482155.1 uncultured Chitinophagaceae bacterium
CTTAACCTTTCCAACAGCTCGTGGTAATCGTTGAGTCCCACCAGCACCAGGCATGACGCCTATCTTAATCTCAGGTTGACCAAACTGGGCAGTTTCCGATGCAACCACCATGTCGCAGGTCATCACCAATTCACATCCACCGCCTAAAGCAAATCCACTAACCGCAGCAATAATTGGTTTCTTGGTTTTTCGAATTTGATCCCAGGTGTTGAATTGATCAATTTTTAACATGTCGATCGCATTTTTGCCGGCCATTTGTTTTATGTCGGCACCTGCAGCAAAAGCACGTTCATTTCCCGTAATAATAATGACTCGTACGTCCCCATCGTCATCCAGCATTTTCAATGCGTCCCGAATCTCCCCCATCACCTGCAAATTGAGGGCGTTGAGTTCCTTTGGTCGATTGATTTGTATTAAAGCAATGTGATTATCGTATGCCTTATTGACAATTATTAACTCCGGATTCATGTGGTATAAAATTAATCCTCAATATTAGTATTAATTCATCGTATCTGTGTTGAGATAATTATTTCAGAACATTATCTGATAGGCATCTGAAATCAATTATTTTTACCCCATGAAATTAACCATTCTATTGATCACAGCAGTTTGCTGTCTTATCCCAACAGATTCTTTTGCTCAGAATAACCAAACTATAGACTTCGTAAATGGGCCATTTGTACGGAACCGGAATAGCTTTATGAGTGAATTTCTTACCACCGACAATGGAGACCTTTTTCGATTTACACACAAATCGGTTCCGATGGGATTTAAGTACATTCTAGAGAACTATGACCAGCATATGGTTTTACAGAAAACGATTGTCTTGAACAAGGAACTTATGGTAAAATCGAGTCATCTTCAAACCGTTAAGACGTTGGGTAATAATTTAGTCGTATTTACCTATGATCGAACGGGCTACGGAGAAACTCAGAAATATGTATTGTATTACAGCGTGTTGTCGGGTACCGATTTGTCAACGCTTCAACCTGAAACAAAGTTATACGAGGTGTTTGGTGTGCGAAATGGATTAAGATCATATACATCGATAACTAAGGTAGATCATGGAAAAAAACTTTTGGTAAATTCAAACATACCACCTGAAAAAACGGACGCAGAAAACAAAGAGTATCATGGCATAATAATCCATTCTGATTTCAGTATTTCTGAAGAATTGGTCTTTGACTTTCCCTTTTCTTATAAAGAACTAAAGCTGGAAAAATGGTTCATGCACGACGATCAGATTGTGGTATTGGGAAAATGGAAATCCGTCTTTAAACTGTTTCAATTTGACCAGGACTCTGACATGTCTGATATGGATTTGTATGAACGTGATAAATACGGTCGGATGACCATGGATATGGATAAAAATGGAGATCTGGTATTTGTTAGTATGTATGTGGTGCCCAACGAATGGGGCAACATTGATAATATTGAACTCATTTGTAAACGCATTAAGATGCCTGAAATGGAGGAGGTCAATTCTACCGTAACTCAAATGAGTTATGATTTTATTACCGAAGGTTGGACCGACAAAGAAATCGAGAAAACCAAATCGGACAAGCGGGTCTATGCTCGGGACTACCCGCCGAATTGGGAGAATACAATGCAAAAAATCGATCACATATATTTTAAGGAGGATGGTGGTATCATCTTGGTTGGCCAAAGCCAATTTACCTCCATTATCACTTCTCAGCAAACGGTGCCAAGAACTTCATTTGCCGGTGGCGGCGCTCCCATGGGGACGATGAAAACGACTTATCACACAACGTCAAGTACAAGCGTGAGTTTTTATGAAGGAGATGTTGCGGTATTCTCGCTGGATTCTAATTTAAACTTAACCTGGGCCAAAAAAATTACAAAAAGACCGTATCCAAAAGACGGCCGAAACAGCGAATACCATAGCCAGATATATCAAGATAACGTTCATGTTTTTTTTATTGCCAAGGGTAAACACATACCCGGACTCCATTTAACTAAAAATGATGGAGATTTATACAAATTGGGACTTTTTGTTCACGCAATTATCGATGAAACAGGAACAATTGAATACAACACGGTGTGGAAGATGGATTATCAAACGCTTATTCCACGAATGTCTAGAACTTCGTTGCTTAAGGATGGATCTTTTCTTCTATATACCCATAACAAAAAGAACAAGAAGTATATGCTAAAGAAAGCATTAATTAAATGACATTTTTGAGTACATCGGGTTAACTACACAAGTTGTCATATTCATATTTTTGGTTGGCTTGCTAAACCACAAATTGAATTCTCACTTTTTCCGAATTAGGTATAAACATAGCCTATCATTGGTTATACTTGTGCTATGAAAAAATTAGTCGTACTGCTTACAGTGTTCATCGGTGTATGTACCTGTAAATTGTTTGCTCAACAGTTTAGTGGAGACGGGGTTAGTGTAGAATTGAGTGATCCTATAGTTAGTAAAAAGAACTCCTTGCGTTACCTTATTGTAGGGGATGACGATGTGGTTTTTAGTTTGAACTACAAAAAGAAAAAGCCGTATTTGATACGCTATAATGAAAACCTGGAGGATGATGAGTCATTACTATTAACTCCAGACATTGTACCCAAAAGAAGTTTTATTGAGTCCATTGTCCCATTTAGCGACGCGTTATTGGTGTTTTATTCTACGCTAAACGCCAAAACTAAAAACAACACGCTTTATTACGTTACCTTATCTCAGGAAGACTTAAGTACGCTTCAGTCAGCAGAGAAGGTCTTTGGAATGAAGTATACATCCAAACGAAATTCAGGAAACTTTGACGTATCCATGTCGCGTGACTCTTCTAAACTACTGGTCTTTGCAAACACTCCATTCAAACGAGCTAAGAATGCAAAGGATGAAGTAAGTGTAGTGGTAATGGATAAGGATTACACGGTTATTTGGGAGGATAAATTAACCATTCCCTATACCGAAAAAGACTTCTCTATTGCCGATTACGATGTAGACAATAACGGGAATGTGTACATATTAGGTACGCACCGAAAGCCGAAATCAAAACGCCAGAAAAAGAGACCCGCGTCCACGTATAAAATTCTATCTTACTCTGATGAAGGGAATCATCGGGAGGAGTACAATCTAAAATTGTCTGATAAGTTTATCTCTGAAGTGGACTATATCGTAAAAGAGAATGGCGACCTTCTGTGCGCCGGTTTATTTTCAAATAAGAGTACAAGTGGTGCTGCCGGGGCTTTCTATCTTGAAATCGAAAATGAAACCATGGATGTGTTGACTGAAAACCTGGTTGAGTTTGACCTGGACTTTTTTACGGAAGGAATGAGCGAACGGCAAGAAAAGAAGGTAAAAAAGAAGGCTTCAAAAGGAAAGAATATTGAATTTGCCTCCTATGAAGTTAGAAACCTGGTTGAGAAAGAAGACGGTGGCCTCATTATGGTCGCAGAACAATATTATGTTCGAGTAACGTCCTATACCGATGCGAATGGTCGGACTTCGTATACGTATCACTATTACTACAATGATATAATCGTAGTGAGTTTTGACGAAGACGGAGAAATTGAGTGGAACGAGAAAGTTCAAAAGTTTCAGTATACGACAAACGACGGAGGTTTTTACAGCGGATTTAATCTGGTTGTCAATGAAGACGTAATGCACTTCTTTTTTCTCGAAACTGGTAATAATGTTCCTGAGCTGAACTACAGCAAACGACGAAGCAGGGAAGATTGGAGACAGCTTCATTTGGTTCATGCAACCGTCAATATTGATGGAGAAAAGGACATTGAGTCGATGGGAAGATTGGAAAAGGGAGATTTTAGTCCTGTTCCTAAAAAATTCGAAACCATGAACGATGGTCGGTCAACAATTTATCTCAAAAAACGCAGAGAGCATTGCATCGGAAGAATTATCATCGACTAATTAATGTAGGTGGATCGAGGTGCTTAATAAAGCAATGAGAACACCAATGGCAATAGATATAAGTTTAAAACGACTGAATCGATGGTTGTCGGTGTTTTCAAATAATATGGTCGTTGAAATGTGAAGGAAGACCCCGATTACAAGGGCTACTAAATACACCATGTTATCTTTAAGACCATCAATCAGTTCTAAAGCGATGCCGCTTGAAAGAGCACCAAATACCGTCATTGACGCGTAGACCACTAACCAGGTGTATAAATATTTCTTCTTTACCTTAGAGACTTTCAAGATCGTTATGAGGGCAAATGCTGCAGGAATTTCGTGCATGGCTATTCCAAAGATGAAACTCGATTGAACATCGTCTGCAAATAAGTTACTACCCGCTGCCATTCCTTCTAAAAAGGCATGAAGGCTAAGCGCTATAAATATTCCATACGGAGTTTTGTCTGTTTGGTTGTGGTGCAGGTGCCCGTGTTCAACGCCGTGTGAAAATAGATCAATCACAATCTGTAGAAAAAATCCGCCTAAAATAAAGTACCCAACATTTAAGTCAGTCGGGTGTGAGTACACCTCAGGAATAATACTGATGACGGTAATCGAAAACAGAAAAGCGCCACTAAACGCAAGAAATAGTTTAAGATATTCGGTCTTTTGGGTTTGAATGATCAAACCAATAGTACCTCCCAACAAAGGGAAAAAGAAAAGGATAAAATAAAACCAGAAATTCAATGTGTTCTTAAATCAATTTGCCAGACCTCATACAAAGTGTATATCGATTTGCCCAACCCAGGCCATATCCAATTAAACCTCCAATTAAGGCTCCGCATAGGACATCGAACGGGTAATGCACACCTACATAAACTTGTGCAAAAGAAATAAGACCAGCCCAGAATAAAAAGCCGAGAACGACAAAAAATCGATTACTTGGGCGCGCAAAGACAAAAATGAAATAAATGGCAAGTGCAAAGTGGTTCGTAGCATGACTGCTTATAAAGCTAAACCCACTGCCACAGTCAACTAAGGTATGTACATAATTCGCTATTCCCACATCGTTACACGGACGTGGTCGTTGTATAAGTGGTTTTATAAGATGGGCACTGATTTGATCAGCCAGTACCAAAGCCAATAGGGCAAAGCCCAAAACGTATATGGCTTTTAACTTATGTTTTCGAATGATTAAAAAGATCAAAGTGGCATACAACGGAATCCAGGTCATCTTATTTCGTGCAATGGGCATGATGACATCAAAAAAATCATTTTTCGCGCAGTGATTCACGTGAAAAAAAAGTTGTGTGTCAATATGTTGTATCCACTCCAGCATTATTGTTTCTGCGCAACTATGATAAGTCGGTCAGATAAGTCACGGTCGAACTTGTTTAACTCGTAATCACCAAAAATTGTTTGGATTCGAAAGTCAGATTTTTTTAGGAGGTCTTCAAAGTCGGTCAGATTGAGGCGCCAAACATGCTCATAAAAGGAGTGTTCCTTTCCCTTATCAGTAAATTGAATCTCTTTAGAAACGAACTGGCGAGACAACCTTTTCTTGGTTCGAAATACGATACCTTGCATCTCAATTTCGACAGTTGAAGATTGCTGCGTTTCCTGTTCCACTTTGTACGCATTAAAGTAATCAAGCACAAACAGCCCCCCTTTTTTAAGTTGTTGATTGACAGCGTCTAGTGATAACTTTTGTTCCGCAATGGTATCGAAATATCCGAAGCTTGTAAACAAATTGAATACGTATGAAAATCGATTGGGGAAATGAACTTTGCGCATATCACCTACGTGAAATTCCAGCTGGGAGGTCTCTAGTTTCTTAGCCTCATTAATACTGTTCACACTAAGGTCGATACCCGTTACCTGAAACCCTTTATTAGAAATTTCCAAGGCATGTCTTCCTTTACCACATGCCAGATCTAAAAATTCGTCATTTGGATCTGGATTTAGGTGATTTAACAGGTTGTTAATGAAATGTTTTGCCTCATTTTGGTCTCTCCGCCCATATAAAATGTGGTAGTAAGGGGAGTTGAACCATTCTTCAAACCAGGGTTTAGTCCTATTCACGGTGCAAAGGTGTACTTTTTTCGCAAAGATTTATATAAAATATATCCTTGATTATTAGGGGATTACAAAGAGTTTTTTTAAAAATGTACCTTTACTGTAACTTTTAATATGACATTTCGTATCACTAACAATTAATGACCACAAAAGAGTATAATACCTGCGTTGAGACACTCTCCAATGGCATTTTTAGATTCGCCCTGAAACATCTTCGTGACGAATTTGAAGCCGAGAACGTAGTGCAGAACACGTTTGAAAAACTCTGGGTCCGTAAAGAAAAAGTCGATATGAAGACCGCGAAAGCATTCCTTTTTAAAATAGCCTACAACAACAGTATTGACCTGTTGAGAAAGGCGAAGAGGAGTACGAATATGGACGAAATAATCGAAAATAATTACAGCCATACCGAGCAATACTCCGATACCATGGAGATCATTAATCGAGCCGTTGACAAATTGCCTGAGAATCAAAAGGCAGTGGTTTTACTTCGAGATTATGAAGGATATGATTACAAGAGTATTGGTGAAGTAACAGGCATGACGGAAGCCCAGGTTAAAATTAATATTTACCGCGCTAGACAGTTTTTGAAATCTTATTTAAAAGACATGAAATTGGTGCTATGAAAGAAAGAGAAGACATAGACTGGAGGCTTTTCGAACTGTTCGAAAATGACTTATCAGAAGCGGAAGAAGCTAAAATTCTTGCCGAGATAGAGAATAACGACGCCTTGGAAGAAGATTGGAAATTGTTGCAACAAACCAAATTGGTTGCTCCTGAGATAAGTTATGCCAACAAGAAAACTTTGTTGAAAAAGGATACTAGAGTGCTTGCCTTTACCAATCTAACCTGGTTGAAATATGCAGCGGCTGTGATTATTGTAGTGGCGGCCTACCCGATTTGGAAAGGCTATTTTGCAAAGGAAGATATCAATCATATAGCAACTTCTGCTGGTGAGGTTATTGAGAATATAGACCCCAAGGCGACAGAGGGCATCGAAGAATCGACCCCGATAGTTATCGAAGAGTCAGTGCCTGTTCGGACTCAAGAAATTGTGCGTATTACGGAGCAGGATGTACGAAAAGAGAAAAGGTCGATTCATAAGATTATACCGTTAGATACAAGCAACGCCTTACCATTAAATCAACCACAATTGGGTATACGACCTACGGAGGTGTTGGTTTCGGTAGGGGCAAAAGAACGATATACAATCAAGTCAGAAAGCAACGTGCTTCCAAACTTGAACATTAGATCAGTAGACTACGCTTCTCTATACCAGTTAGAAGATGAGCAAAAACCACTGGTTAAAAAATATAAAGGCATACGTCCGGCCGTAAATGGTGGGCTGGCGTGGTTGTCTTCACCATTTAAAAACTCAAAAATTAAGATTAAACCCGTTAAGGACAAACGAGGGGCATTGCGAATTGTGTTTACATCTAAACAGTATTATGCGACCGCCATGGTAAGTCTAAAACCAATTAAGGAATAAAATGAAAGTGATTAATAGCAGTAGATTAAAATTATCAAATATGTCGAAGAAAAGGTATTTGGTGTTTGCAATTCTTGCCTTGTTTGCAGTGAGTAGCTCATTTGGACAGGACGGAGACAACAACACAACCGTAATTAAAACGAAACGAGTTGTTATTACCATCAATGAAATAACTGGGGAGTCGGATACGACTATTACACAAGACATTGAGGTGTCTGCCGAAGGATTAGATGGATTGAAGCATTTGATCTCTGGTGATTCGTTGGATATTGATGAAATTATAGAGAATGCTATGTTGGAAGTCGAAGGTGCTTTAGAAGAAGCGGCAGAGGCCATCGAAGACGCAGAGATCGAAATGGAAAAGGCAATGAAAGAAATGGAGCATGTTGATAAGGAGGATAAAAAGCCTAAAAAACCAAAACTTGTTGAAACCAGTATGTGGGTTTTTGATTGGGGATTAACCAATTGGTTAAGTGATGGTAGTGTTGAGTTGCCATCAGAATACAGTGATTTAACCCTAAACAAGGGATCAGATAATTTTCACCTGGGTATTATTCAGCAAGGAATCAATTTGTATAAAGGTAAACTACGGTTCGTTTATGGTGCTGGAATTGAGTACAACAGTTACAAATTCAAAAAGTCTGTGACCATTACCAGAGATGTGAAACCGTTGGAATATGTAATTGATGAGAATATCGACTACCGAAAGAATAAGCTGGTTAGTCAGTATGCGACTGTACCCTTAATGCTCAATTTTAAAAGTGACCCAAAAAACGAAGACAAATCGTTTAAACTGGCGGCAGGAATTCAATTGGGATACCTCATTGGATCGCACCAAAAGCAAAAGTGGGGAAGAGGCAAGGAAAAAGAGAAGAGAAAAATAAAGGGAGATTATGGCTTTGAAGATTACCGTGTGGGATACGTTGCACAGTTTGGCTATGGTGACTTTGTTTTATACGGTAAATATTACCCAACACCTACGTTTAAAGCGAACCGTGGTCCAGAAGTGAATACGGCAAGTATAGGTCTGGTAATTACACCATTCTAAATTCTTATTACGTTTTTTTTATACAATTAGGGCTTTTTCCGTGAGGAAGAGGCCTTTTTTTTATTGAATTTATTTAACCTTGCCACCACATA
This sequence comes from uncultured Chitinophagaceae bacterium, assembly GCA_964482155.1. Lineage (GTDB taxonomy): Bacteria > Bacteroidota > Bacteroidia > NS11-12g > UBA9320 > UBA987. The sequence continues at coordinate 8,586 of CAYZWM010000008.1, forward strand.
AAAGCACAATATATGCAAGTCCTACTTTTAAGTAACTCAACCAATTATGGTGAATCCTATATGAATCATGCGAAAGAAAAAGTGGCTGATTTTTTAGGAGACAAGAAACAGGTTTTATTTATTCCGTATGCCGGGGTGACTATTTCGTATGACGACTATGCTTTGCGCGTTCAAAAAGCCCTTGAGAGTCAAGGAATAGAAATAGTGAGTATTCATACCTTCAGTTCTCCAGAACAGGCCATACGAGAAGCCACAGCGATTGCTGTTGGTGGAGGGAATACGTTTCGACTTCTTCAACAACTATACGACAAAAACTTGCTTGACGTAATTAAAGAAAAGGTACAGGCTGGTTGCCCGTTTGTAGGTTGGAGCGCTGGGTCCAACATAGCCGGTTTAACCATATGCACGACTAACGATATGCCCATTGTTGAACCCAAATCATTTAACTGTCTTGGCTTGGTTCCGTTTCAATTAAATCCACATTATACGGAGCATACTATTCCCAATCACGGCGGAGAATCGCGTAAAGCAAGAATAGAGGAGTACGTCATGTTGAACGATACAGACGTCGTGTGTTTACCCGAAGGCAGCTGGCTGGAAATCAAAGGAGATGACATCGTTTTTGATGGTGGGACTGGGTTTAAAGTTTACCAACATCCAGATCAAGTACGTGATATTAAGAAGGCTGCAGGTTCGGAATATTTTGATGGTTTTAAAAAATTTACTTCAAATTGAGTTTCGTATTCGTTAAGAAGTTTATTATTGCACAATACAAAAATTTAAGAACAAGATGAAAAACGTTAAGTACCTTTTAATTGCAATGATGGTGGCTCCTATGTTCTTTGTGGGAACAGGTTGTGGTCCGGATGGAGACGATACTCCAATAATTGTGGATACCACCCCAACTGTTATTGATACACCACGATGTGGTTTTACGGTTAGTTTTGATAACTACCAATTGGTTCTGGAGAATGACGCTTCAGGAGCGTATTACGATATGGCTACGAATAAAACAACGATTGAAGTTGTTGGATATTCAACGAAAGGTGTAGGTGAAGCAACGATAACTTCGAAAGCGGAAGTTGAATTGTCTTTTAACGGAAAAGATACAGGAATGATGGATCAAAACACCGTTGGATTTGAATTGCGAATTGCTACCGGAGAAGGTACTAAGCTCATAGAGTCTACAAGTGACGTAACAAATGCCTTAACGGTTAATATTTCCGAATTCGGTGAAGTTGGAGAATTGGTAAAAGGAACCTTTACGGGTAAACTAAAGACAGGGATTAACTCTAGAGATTTTAGTAAGGGTTATTTCGAAGTTACGAGAAAGAAATAATTTACAGGATATTAAGAAAAGCCCAGGCGTTCTCGTCTGGGCTTTTTTTTGTGTTTTGTTCTAACGAACAATCCAATACTTTTGCCAAAACTTTAAGACAATGAATTTACTCGATAATAGGACCGTTTTAATCACCGGAGCAACACGTGGTATTGGATTAGGTATTGCAACGGAATGTGCCAAACAAGGGGCTAATATTGCCTTTACGTATGCCAATTCTGCAGAGAAGGCTGCTACTGTTGAGGACGAATTGAAGAAGGTATATGGCATCAATGCCAAAGGGTATAAAAGTAATGCAGCTTCTTTAGCCGCTTCAGAAGAGCTGATTAAGGATGTGCTGGCAGATTTTGGTAACATTGATGTGTTGATCAATAACGCTGGTATTACGCGTGACAACCTACTGATGCGAATGAGTGAAGAGCAGTGGGATGAAATAATGGAAGTGAACTTAAAGTCAGTGTTTAACTTAACCAAAGCGTGTCTTAGAACCTTTCTTAAGAACAGAGCCGGATCCATCATTAATATGACGTCAGTGGTTGGTGTAAATGGAAATGCTGGACAATCGAATTACGCAGCATCTAAGGCAGGAATTATTGGATTTACAAAATCGATTGCCAAGGAATTGGGAAGTAGAAATATTCGATGTAATGCAATTGCACCGGGCTTTATTCAAACAGAAATGACCGCTGCACTTGATCAAGAAGTCGTTAAGAGTTGGGTTCAGAATATACCATTAAAACGCGGAGGTACCACTGACGATGTGGCTAATGCGTGTGTGTTTCTTGCTTCCGACATGTCTTCATATATCACTGGCCAAACCCTACATGTTTGTGGTGGTATGCTAACCTAAATAAATTATGGCTTTAGATCAGGTAGATGTAGACAAGCAACAGGAGAACATGACGTTTCTCGAGCATCTGGAGGCACTTCGGTGGCACCTTATGAGATCCGTTATCGCGATTCTTGTCTTTTCAGTTGTGGCCATTGTAAACTATCGTTTCATCTTTGATGAAATTATTTTTGCAGTAACGAAGTCAAACTTTCCCATTTACAGGGCTTTCTGTAGCTTGTCTCACTGGATGTACAACACCGATAAACTGTGCTTCGAAACCGTTGTAATGGATACTCAGAATCTAGCAGTCAGTGGTCAGTTTATTTATCTCATGGTCGTGTCGTTTACGATCGGACTTATTATGGCAGTGCCTTACATTTTATGGGAGTTTTGGCGATTCTTTAAACCTGCACTAAGAAAAAAGGAACAGAAATATACAACGGGCATAGTTGCAGCAACCTCTCTGCTTTTTTTAACGGGAGTTTGTTTTGGCTATTTTGTGTTGGCCCCACTTTCCGTTAACTTTTTTATTAATTTTAAACTGACGGATCAAATAGTGAATCATTTTACGATGCAGTCGTATGTTTCATTTATAACAACGTTAAGTCTGGCCTCTGGTTTGGTCTTTGAATTGCCTTTGATCATTTATATTCTGGCCAAATTGGGTTTAATTACCTCAGGGTTTTTGAAGAAATATAGAAAGCACGCCATGATCATTATTCTGGTTTTAGCATCAGTGATTACCCCTCCGGATATTATGAGCCAGGTATTACTGACTATTCCTGTTTATTTGTTATACGAAGTAGGTATCTTTATAGCGAAGAGAATTGAAACTAAAGAAGCATTAAATGAAACTTAAAATTGCAATCGCCAACGATCACGCAGGTACGGATTACAAATACAAAATGATCGAAAGATTAAGCGATCAATTTGATTTCCAAAATTTTGGTACGGATGAAACGGAGTCTGTCGATTATCCAGACTTTGTACACCCATTAGCTGAGGCTGTTGAGAACGGCAGTTGTCAGTTGGGCATTCTTGTATGTGGAAGTGGTAACGGGGTTTGTATGACGGCTAACAAACATCAGGATATTCGAGCTGCGCTCTGTTGGAATGAAGAACTTGGAAGCCTGGCTCGGCAACATAACAATGCAAACGTCATTTGTATTCCGGCAAGATTTGTCGAGTTTGAAGAGGCAATGAAGGTGGTGAGCGCCTTTTTAAATGCAGAGTTTGAAGGCGGACGGCACCAACGCAGGGTGTCTAAAATTTCGTGTTAATTGGGGGATGAAGATCCTTCTAACTACAATTCTTGTATTGGTAACAATCGGTTTACCGACAAAATAGAGATACATCTAGACCCATAAATAGTTATTCCTTTTGTAGGAATCCAATCTTTGTCATGCGTTCAAAAACCTGTTCCGTATGTGGCGCATCCGGCAATTCGTCAGTCAAATCTTGGCCGGCCCAATGTTCGTAGTGTTTGCCGTTTCTCCACAGCCTACTTTTCGTAACATCATACACCTGGCCTTTATAGGCCACCCAAATTTCAGGTTTGTCTATTCCGTTACTTAAAGACAGCTGTCGTTTTGTTATTGCTCGAATGATATGAAATATTAGATTCCGCAAACAAACCAAAAATATTTTAGAATTCAGAATCAAGTATTTTCGCAAAACAAAATATATACCACAAACAATGAAGCTACGGTTCCTATTATTTTTCATCATTACCTACATTCTGGTTTCGTTTGGGTGGTTAACCTATTCTCTAGTTAGTATTAGTAATACAGAGTATCAACTTGAAGGCAAGGTTCTAGAAGCCGGACGCCAGGCCTGTGTTTTGCGGCTTATTGAAAAAAGTAAAAACGACGAATTCTTATCTGATAACGCCATACATATTCGGTTCAAGCAAGCGGAAATAGATGCGGATACAACGATGTTAAACGCCTTTTTAAACGAGTTTAATGAAGGCAGTTATTCCGCAAAATATGTAATGAAGAACGGTTCGTGGAGTTTGGATATTGATATTGTTGAAGGTAAGCTTGATCAATTGAGTAACAAATTGAATAATCGTGTTCGCTTATATTCCTTTCAGGCCTTACTGCTTACCATTTTAGTGGGTTTTGGTGTCTATGGTGTGTTTAATGCCGTTCAATTGATCTACCGGTTAAACAAACAACAGAACAACTTTTTGCTTTCCGTTACACATGAACTTAAGACGCCAATTGCGACCATGAAATTGTTGTTGCAAACGATACAAACCAGGAAGTTAACAGACGAGAAAAGGAACGAATTACTCACCAAAGCGGTGTCGAATAGTGATCGTTTAAATGAACTAACCGAGAACATGCTCACGGCCATGCAGATCGAAAATGATAATTACACCTATGGTAAAGAAGGTTTTTTTATTACCGATATGATGGATCGATTGGTGGAGAGTTATCAACTTAGAACCGATCTAAGTGAAGATATTGAAGAAAATGTGGAAGTTTATGGTGATCGATTTATTCTCCGAATATCGATGAACAATTTGTTGGAGAACGCTATTAAATATGGCAACTCAGCGTCTATAAGTGTTCGGCTTTTTACGCAAGAGAATATGGCCGTAATTGAGATCAAAGACCAAGGTATTGGCATACCAGAATCGGAGCGAAAGAAGATATTTAAGAAGTTCTACCGTGTTGGAGATGAGGAAGTTAGGGAGACAAAAGGGACAGGATTGGGATTGTTTATTGTTAAAGAAACAGTTGAAAAACACGGAGGTAATGTCCGGGTAACACAAAACGAACCGCAAGGCAGTATCTTTCGAGTGGAACTACCCCTGTTTATAAAAAAATGAGTAGTCCATGACACAGCGAAGTGGTTTAGAATTAATATTTGATAGTCGTTTAATTGTTAAATTAGCGGCACGATAGATACTACATCGTTGTGTAGTACAGTTAACTAATTTAAACATTACTTCTAATTTCAGCCCTTATGAAAAAACGAATCTTACTTGTAGAAGACGAAAAACACCTTGCGGAGACCATTAAATTAAATCTTGAAATAGACGAATATCACCCTGTAGTCGTTTATGATGGCCTATCGGCTGTTACAAAATTCAAGGAACAAAGGTTTGATATGGTTATTTTGGACATAATGATTCCAAACATTGATGGAATCGCAGTTTGTGAAAATATCCGTTTACACGATTCGCAAGTACCCATTATGTTTCTTTCTGCGAAAAGTTCTGCCGAGGATCGCGTTTTGGGATTGAAAAAAGGGGGTGATGACTACATGACCAAGCCTTTTAATCTGGAAGAGTTCATGTTGCGAGTTAAAAATCTGATTGAGCGTAACGATAACAGCATTAACAAACTTGCTTCAAACGATTATACCTTCGGAGACAACTACGTTAACTTCGTAAGCTACGAAGCCAAAGGAAATAATGGTGAATTCTCCTTAACAAAAAAAGAGGCTTTGCTCCTCAAACTTCTCATAGAAAACAAAAATGAAGTGGTGAGTAGAGAGAAGATTCTTCAAACGGTTTGGGGGTATTCGGTTTATCCATCTACACGTACGATAGACAATTTCATCCTGGCGTTTAGAAAATACTTTGAACCAGATCCAAAAAACCCAGTTTACTTCAGGTCTTTACGCGGTGTAGGATAA
>CAYZWM010000008.1:14417-36583 GCA_964482155.1 uncultured Chitinophagaceae bacterium
TTGAGGCTTAAAGTTGTGTAAAACAACTGAACATCTCTCACAATATTTACCCATTTATTACCCATTTTATGAATTACTTTTGTGCCAAGTATTAGCATGGAAGAAAAGCTTATTATCCTTGATTTTGGGTCACAGTACACCCAACTGATTGCCAGAAGAGTTAGAGAATTTAATGTGTATTGTGAAATACATCCATACAACTCTAAACTTGAGTTGGACGCAAGCGTTAAAGGTGTGATTTTATCGGGAAGCCCGTGTTCAGTACGGGATGAAAATGCCCCTGAACCAACCATCGATGTGTTGAACCTGTCCGTACCTGTATTGGGTGTATGTTATGGTGCTCAATGGATGGCTAAACAATTTGGCGGCCAGGTTGATGCTTCAAAACACAGGGAATATGGGAGAGCAAATTTGGTGTCAGTTAGTGATGGCCCTTTTTTGAATAACATCTCAGTCGGTTCTCAGGTTTGGATGTCTCACGGAGACACAATTACCAAAAAGCCGGATGTTGCCGAAATATTAGCCAGTACAGAATCTGTTGAGATTGCTGCTTTTAAAATTCAGGACCGGGATATTTACGCCATTCAATTTCACCCAGAAGTAACACATTCTACCGACGGCAAAACATTGTTGTCGAATTTCGTTTTAGATATTTGCGGATGCGGTTCATCATGGACTCCTGCTCACTTTATTGAATCAACCATTGAGGAAATTAAGGAAAAAGTTGGAGACGATAAGGTGATTCTTGGTTTGAGTGGTGGGGTTGATTCCTCCGTTGCAGCCATTTTAATTCACCGGGCAATAGGGTCACAATTACATTGCATTTTTGTGAACAATGGTTTGCTTCGCAAAGATGAATTCTCCTCAGTTTTAGAGTCGTATAACGAGCTTGGGTTAAATGTAACGGGTATCGATGCTACCGGTCAATTTATGAGTGAACTTGCTGGAGTAACAGATCCAGAAACCAAAAGAAAGATCATTGGCCGTTTATTTATTGACGTATTTGACCAGGAATCTAAAAAAATAAAAAATGCAAGATGGTTGGCTCAGGGAACCATATATCCGGATGTAATCGAATCCGTTTCAGTTAATGGTCCTTCAGCTACAATTAAAAGCCATCACAACGTTGGAGGCTTGCCAGACAAAATGAATTTAAAGTTACTGGAGCCATTAAAAACATTGTTTAAAGACGAGGTAAGGAAAATAGGAGCAGAGGCCGGACTAAGCCAGTCAATATTAGGAAGACATCCGTTTCCAGGCCCGGGTTTAGCAATTCGGATCATAGGAGATATTACCCAACGAAAAGTTGACATTCTGCAAGAAGCCGATGCGATTTTTATCAATGCCTTGAAAGATCAAAATCTGTATGACCACGTTTGGCAAGCAGGGGCCATATTCCTTCCAGTACAATCGGTTGGCGTAATGGGCGATGAACGAACCTACGAAAACGTTATTTGTTTACGTGCTGTGGCGTCGGTAGACGGAATGACCGCCGACTGGGTGGATTTACCTCATCGCTTCCTGGCGGATGTAAGTAATAAGATAATTAACTCCATTAAGGGAATAAATCGAGTAGTATATGACATTAGTTCGAAGCCTCCGGCCACTATTGAGTGGGAATAAATTTCTTGCCGTCTTATCTGCATTTGTACTGATTTCGTGCAACGCATTTAAGGTAATATCAAACGATCGACCTTCGGAACAACCAGGAAATGACGGTTCGGAAGTGGTAGAAAATGATCTTGAGAACGTCGAGGAAGAGAATTCTAATTCAAAAACTGAATCTAAAAAGGAAACTAAAAAACTCACATCGGTCGAATTTTTTGGCCAGGAGTTTCAAGTAGAACCACATAAAACCGAGTTTAAAGTGGCTCTTATTTTACCATTTTACTACAACGCGTCTACACAAAGGGAAAAACGTACCTCAAATGCGATGGTCGAATATTACCAGGGTGTAAAAATGGCATTGAGTGATCTCGAGAATGAAGGCTTGAGATTAAAACTATACGTTTATGATACGGAGAACAGAAAGGCTGAATTAAAGCGAATTCTTGATAAGTCAGGCTTGAAACAAATGGATGTAATTGTTGGACCTATTTCCAAGCAACAGATCGAAATGGTGTCCAGTTTTGGTTTAAAGCATGATATCCCTGTTATATCACCGTTTACAGGAATGGATACACTCACAACTCCCAATAAACTTTTATACTGTACAACACCAAGTATGGCAACCAAGGCTCAAAAGGTGGTGGATTTTATAAACGAAAACCACCCGGACGACAAAGTGATTATTTTGAATGATGGAAGGTCGTATGCCAAAAAGCTTGAACCCATGTTGGTTGTGGGTTTTAAAAAGGCTAAGACCGATTATCTAATCGTTGATGATCAAGCCAAGTGGGGCGATATTCTTACGAAGGATGAAAACACCGTGGTGTATGTGATATCGCACAACGCGACTTTGGTAAGCACCACATTATCAAAAATTTACCAGACCAAGCAAGACGTGACCATATTTGGAGAAAACAGTTGGTCAAATTTTGAAGACAACGACTACAAGTTCTGGAATAAATTAAACATCCACCTGATTGCTTCCGATTTTGTAAATGATACCATGGCCTCCGTAAAAAATTTCAGACAAAATTTCCGACTGGTGAACCGGAAAGACCCTGGGGTCTATTCCTACCTGGGGTATGATCAGTTTAAATTTATGGGAGACTACCTAATGGCCTTTGGAGAGCATTTTCCAATGTATATTAACAATAGAGAGTTTAGATACCTTGGTTCCAACTTTAAATATCAATTTACGGAAGGCGCGAATCAAAATACAAATGTATTTATCTTAAAATTCGAGGAGTTTGAACTCCGACCTGTAGAATGAAACACGACGTTATATTTAATCGACATGTCGATTTTGCTCAGAAATGCTTAAAGACACATCAACCCAATAAGCCATTTCATTTCACGCTTAAAACCTACTTTAAAACAAACAAAAAGTTCGGTAGCAGAGATCGCAAAAGGATCAAAGCCTTATGCTACTCTTGGTATCGACTCGGATATAGTTTTGAATCCCTTTCCAGAAATAAACAAATTGTTTTGGCCTATGCCGTTCTGATAAATCCACAAGAAGATTGGTTTGCAGAATATATAAATGAATCGTTTGACCTATCTGAAAACTGGTCTTCGTTAAGTCTGTCAGAACGCCTTGAAAAAGTTGGAGACGTATGTAAGTGGGACATTACAAGCTGTTTTCCACGATTAAATGAGGTCACGGAGGGTGTGGATAGAAATCGATTTCTAATGGATCAGTTAGAGCAACCAAAGCTCTGGATGAGGCAACGAAATGAGGTTGACAGATCAAGCTTAGAAGAGGAAGTTGGTGATGTAGAATTTACTAAAGAAGGGGCAATAGGCCTGGAAATTGGTGTTCAACTTGACCAAATAAAAAGTTTACGAGGCAAAGTAGTTGTCCAGGATTTGAGTTCTCAGATCGCCTTGGATACCCTTGCCGATTTAGATTTTGAAACGGTTTGGGACTGTTGCTGTGCCTCAGGTGGTAAATCCCTCAATTTGTTGGATAACCGGAAGAAAATTAAGGTTTTTGCTTCGGACGTGAGGGAATCTGTTCTTAATAATTTTGGAATCCGAACAAAGCGGTACAAACATCGGGTATGGAATGCAATTATCGATTTGAAAAATGCACAAACAAGCCTTGTGTTTAACGGTTCGTCGGGAACGAAAAAGTTCGAAAATGAGTCGTTGGACCTAGTACTTGCCGATGTGCCATGTTCAGGTTCTGGAACCTGGAGTAGAAACCCAGAATTCAAGTATTTTGTTCGAGACCATCTGGGAGAATACCAGGCGTTGCAATTATCTATTATTAAAAATGCATGGCCTTTTATTAAAAAAGAAGGACTGCTTTTATATACAACCTGCTCGGTATATACACAAGAAAACGAAGATGTACTGGATCAATTTTCAAGCGAAAAAAGTCTAGATATTGTCAAAAAAGGGTATATCTATGGATATGAGAATCGCTCTGACACTATGTTCTACGCCTTATTGAGAAAAAAATAGCGGGCAGCGGTCAATACGGATTATAAATTTCTACTAACTTTACAACAAAAAAATATTCTATGCGAAACAAAACTAAAACCAGTATTGCATTATCGTTCCTTCTGTTCTGCGCTTTTGCGTTTCAGTCGTGCAAAGACGATGAGACCGGTGGAGGGAACCAACCTACTCAATCCATTTCGGAATATATCGCTTCACAAGGCGGATACACCGAATTTATTTCAGCTTTAGACCGAGCTGGATTAGGTTCCAAAATTTCAGGAAATGGGGCCTTTACCTTGCTTGCCGTTAGTGATTTACAATTGACCGACGACGGGATTGACTTAAGTGCTATGACCGATGATGACGTTAGTGATTTTATTAAGTATCACTTTATAGAGGGTAAAAAGATGCCGTCTAATTTTTCGAATGAGGGCTATGTTTCGAGTGAATCGAAATCAGCACCCAATAACGAAAAACTGTCCTTGTATACCGAAGTAGTTGGATCCAGCGTTGAGTTTAACGGTATTGCCGCAACCAAGAATTATGAAGCTACGAATGGAATGGTTTATGAAGTTGCAGGTACATTGGTGCCGATGACTCTCATACAACATCTTGAGATAAACCCAAATATGAAAAATTACGCATCCGGTGTAAACCTGGAAGCTTCTACTAAAACGGCTTTGGAAGGCGGTCCCAATACGGCATTCGCAATAAATGAAAAGGAAATGATCGTTTGGTTAGAGGATAATGGAGCTATTCGAATGAGTAGCATCAAGCCGAGCCTGAGACGCACAATTATGAATAACACATTGATTTATGGGAAAGCATTGGGAAGTGCAAGTGTTACCGGAGTAGTGAGTACAGAAGGTGAGGATCTTACAGCAACGACCAATGGCGGAGACATTGTTTTAAACGGAAGCGCTAAGGTTATCAAAAAGAACATCTATGCCACCAATGGTGTAATCCACCTCATAGACGGTGTGATCGAATAAGATTTAACGGAAATTTAATTTAGAAAGGGTTCAGGAAACTGAGCCCTTTTTTAATTCCGCCTGTTTTACTTTGGGCAGCTTACTCACCACTAAATCATAACTGTGATCGATCATCTTTTTAAGTAAGCCTATGTCTGGAAAATCAAAAGCTACTACGGTATTCCAGTGTTTTTTATTCATATGAAACCCAGGAGTAATCAGCGATGAGTGAGCGCGCAATTCTTCAGCCCAATCTGGGTCACACTTGAGATTAGTATTATTGAAATTGTCCACATCGCACAAGGCAAACATTTTGCCCAAAACCTTAAAAACCAAGGTCTTATTGTCAAATGGAAACTCCTCGGTTACCCCAGGTCTTTGAATACAATAATCTCTAAATTCTACGATATCCATAGCCTATTTAAGCGGTTTGTATATGTGAAAAGCAGGTCGTTTAGCAAAGAGTACCAAATTCGAATAGAGTTTAGGTTGGTCTTTCTCTAAATGACTCTGCCATGCAGTTGGAAAAATGTAATAATCCGGTTGTATACGATTCGACCAATAATCCATGTTCGCCGAGTCCCGTGTCATTTCTTCGTGGTTAAAGACCTTGCCTTTTCGGTTAAAGTAAACCAGCGATGTGTTTGGAGCTGCAGCATATCCAATAAAAAGTTTGGCGTCATCAGGCATTCCCAGGTCGTCCAAAATTTGATCTCCATTTTGCAGCCATTCAACGTCGTTAATGATGTCTCTTTTTTTCCAAACAAAGTGGCTCTTCATTCTAGGCGAATAGGACCCAAGAGACAAGACCATATTCCAGGCCAATAATCCAATTACCGCAATCAGAACGATGGGTCGACCCGATATGGAATGATTCTGAATCCGTTTGAACAAATAGTAACCCAATAAGCATAGAAATGGAATAAACGCGGAGATAAAGTAATAGTCGTGATTGACGAACTGTTTCCCCATGAGTTTAACAAAGGCCAATAGGCCAACAAAACTAACCAGGAGGGTTGTAGAAACTATACCAACTCTTTTTTTACGTCGTTGGGCTGCCCCAAAACCAAGTAGGGAGATAAGAAGGATTGTTGCCGGCCAGGTTAGGTATTGCCCATGCCAAAACCGTAATGCTTTCCAAAATGATCTTAAATCTGCCAGGTTCTCAATGGGTTGGCTTTGAGACATAAATATGGGTGACCAAAGAGTTCGGTTAACCTCATGAAACAGATAAAAGTCGTAGAGAGCTATAACCACTATCCAGGCCAACGTCCAGGTAGTAATGATGCCAAGTTTCTTCCAATCCTTGTTCAAAAGGTAATAAAGTCCTATTGAGCCCGTAAGTGCAATAAAGTATATGCCGCAAGTCGTCTTAATCAAGGCTGCCAAAGCAGCGAGGCCAATGGCCAAAATGAGGGGTTTAAACGAGTTGGTTTGGTCATATTTTATTAGACAACCAAAACTAAATAAGAGCACGGAAATGGCGGCCGTATCTGGTAGGTAATTAAACCCGTAGAAAACCAAAATAGGAGAAAACAATAGATTCAATCCGATAAGAATGCCTAATCCAGATTTGTCATTCCATTTGCGTAAAAAAAACCAGGATCCCCATAACAAAACGAGGAGGTTTAACAATTTGTAAATAAAAGGGAGGCTGTCTTGGTTAAATAAGTTACTCAAGTGGGCTGAGGTATATTGTAAGATGGGAAACTCAACACCACAACGACCATTTTCGCTGCTTAGGTTATGTGTTTGAGGAGTGAAAAAATTGGAATTTTCCTGAAACATTTTTGCCACAGAATATCGATCCGATTGTGCCCAGTTATGAACCCCAAGTGGTGGATGGTTGTAGTGTTTAGAATAGGTTAAAAGTAACGAGGTGACTATGACAATCGCCAAAAGCCACTTGAACCACTTTACATGTTTGTTTTGCCTCATTCTAAACCAGGTCGGGAAATTAACAAATCATTTAGTCTTGTGGTACTAATGTCACTCAAATGTAGTTGCAGTGTTTTTTTACCAAACCCGTGCAGCGTTTATTGTCATTGATGCCTCTCCGTGATATATTCACGGATTAATGAAGCGTAGCACCCTATTAAGATTACCACTGGCTTTCTTGGTTTTTGTCGCTTTTTTTTCACTGGCGTATAGCCAAAACGAGACCCAGGTTGTTCCGGACAAGAAGGAATATCAAGGGAAACTCAACGACCTTTTGGTTAGTGATAATCAGCTATTTAGACAAAATGATGGCCAATGGGATTCCGAAATTCTTTACCAAACTTCCGGTGCGAATGCAACGGCATCTTTTTATTCGGACAAAGTATTTTTTTCACTTCGGAAAAACGTTAAACTGGAAACAGATGGAACGTCGGCTTTTCAATCGACAGCATCTTGTTTAAATTGGAGTTTGTCCTTTGCCGGATCTTCCACAAAGAAGATAATTCCTAAAAATCCGATTCAACGAAATATTAATTATTTCGGTCCCAATGCCAAAGGCGGTGTTGAGCTCACTGATTATGAAGAAATCGAATACAATGATATTTATGACCGCATAGACCTGAAATTTTACAGCGCCAGTAATGGAGAGTTGAAATACGATTATGTGGTAAAGCCTGGAGGCGATATTAACCACATACGCATGAAGTATGATGGTGTTGATGAAATTGAAGTATTGCCATCAGGTGAGTTGAGGTTAACGACAGACTGGGGTGATTTTTTAGAAGATAAGCCGTTTTCGTACCAAATCGTTAATGGCCAACAAGTTGAAGTAGCGGTTGATTATAAAATAGTTGATGGCGAGGTTGGTTTTGAAGTGGTTGGGTCGTATGACCCAGAAAGAATATTGATAATAGATCCCATTTTTGTTGATTGGAGTACGTATTTCTACGGTACGACGGGTAGTACAACCACATGGGGATATGTCTATGTTCTGGACGTAGATATTGACGACGAAGACAATGTGTACATCTGTGGGATGGCTTATAACCAGAGGTTCGAAAGTCAATTGGGTGGTTACGACACCTCGATAGATGGTTTTTATGATGCCTTTGTGTGCAAATTAACAGCCAAAGGCGATAGCCTTAAATACTTTTCATACATCGGTGGAAGCAGTGCGGAGTACGCTATGAATATTTCAGTAAATTCCTCGTACCAGGCCGCTGTTTCTGGAATAACCTGGGGGGGCGGATTCCCAACAACCAAGGGTGCATTTGACGAATTGGGGAAGACGTGCAGTGCAGGTTTTTGTTACCAGGGTTTCATTACAAAGTTTAGTAGTGATGGAAATAAGCTGATATACTCCACCTTCCTGACCGGAAGTAAAAGCAGTTCGAGTTGGTCTATTGACTGGATTCGAGGTATGCAGGTTACCGACGATGGAAAAGTATACGTTGTGGGTAGTACCACTTCAGAAGATTTTCCAGTTACCAGTGGATGTTATCAGTCCAGTTATGGAGGAAGTAAGTCGGGTACCTGGTGGAATTCCGGAGATGGTTTCTTAACCTGTTTAAAAGCAGATGGTTCCGGACTTGTATTTTCAACCTACATAGGCGGAAGTGGAGAAGACTTGGCAAAAGACCTTTATGTAGATGCAACAGGAGCCATATACGTTGTGGGGCAAACGAGTTCCGGAAACTTTAGGGCAACACCTGGGTCTTCTGTTTTTAATAAATACATCAAAGGAGCAACGGACGGTTTTATAATAAAATTTAAACCGGGTGGAAATACGGTTGCTTTTGCCAAAATGATGGGCGGCACAGGAAATGAGTCGTTTGAAGGCATATACGCCAGCAAAGAAGGAGAACCTTACATCGTTGGTAACTCGAACTCATCCAACTTTCCGGTGTCTAAAAATGCGTACCAGAAGAAGAATGCGGGCGCATACGACATTGTTGTGGTTAAGATGATCAGTGCTGGAACAAATTTTAGATACAGTACCTATATTGGTGGTGGGGGAGATGATGGATACAATGCAAATAGTTGGTGGTTTGAAAGTGCGAGTATTACGGCCAATGTGAAAGAGGAAGCCATTATCGCAGCGACTTCAAAGTCGACTAATTTTCCGATTACCAGCGATGCACTTCAAAAAAATAACAACGCGTTATCCTGGTATGGGAAGTTGACGATAACCAAGTTATCCTACACCGGAAGTGGACTAATGTACGGGACCTATTATGGAGGAAGTGGTGGTGAGTTCCCAGGTGGAATTCGAGCCAAACGGGTAGGTTGTGTTACCTACATTCTTTCTGCGGGTAACTCGTTTTCTGGTGATTACCCAACCACAAAAGGAGTGTATAGAGAAGACATATCAACCGGCGGTTTTTGGACCGGTTTTATTACCAAATTTAGAGATACCTTATATACCGAAACGATAGACCTCGGTTTGGATGATTCCATTGTAGAATGTGACCAGGTTTTTCAAATTTTTGATGCTAAAAACCAGGGAGCAGATTTTGTATGGAGTAACGGTGTAAAGAATCGTTTTAACATTGCGAAAGACACCGGCTTGCTTTGGGTGAGTGCTACCTATGGTTGTGATACCGTAAGAGACTCCATTCACATACGGTTAGAACACAGTCCCAAAATACCCGTTTTGGGCAGCGATACCACCTACTGTGATAATTTTCCGACCCTCCAGTTGGATGCAAAGAACGATACCATTTTTGGTGTGAAATACACCTGGCAGAATGGGGATGAAAATCAAAAAATTTGGGCAAATAAACCCGGCAAATATTACGTCGAAATCTCGACTCCAAACTGTGGGACAAGGACAGACACACTAAACATGGATCTATTAATGACACCCATTGCCCGATTACCATTGGATACCATTGATTGCGACAGCGTTACCATTGTTCTAAATGCGGGTAATGCAAATAATGATGTGGAGTATCGATGGAGTACATTGGACTCGGTTCAGACTATTTCGGTCAAAGACACAGGTAAATATAAGGTGGTTTTGTCAAATTTCTGTGGGGCAGATAGCTCAGAAACACAGGTAATTATGTACGAAGTGCCATCGGTATCACTACCTGCAGACAGTGTGTTTTGTGATGCAGTTTCCTACGGGTTTAAGGTTGGCAAAACGGATAATGGTGAAACATATTCCTGGGACGATATCATAAATCTATTGGGAATTGGTAGTACGGACACGATTACCTTAACCTCTATGATTTATGCACGAATTACCATTGATAATACATGTGGATCGGCCAGGGATTCTATAGTAATTGGAATGATTCAAACACCTGGCAGTGGAATTACAGATACTATTTATGAATGTGACCTGGTTGATGAGACCTTAACACTACCAAATACCAAAAAGGATAATTCGGAGATATATTCATGGTCTGTTGGTGGAGTGACAGATAGTTTCCTGGTTGTAAATACGGCTGGAGACTATACGGGTTATGTCAGCAATAAGTGTGGTACGGATTCCTCGGTATGGAAAGTGGTACTCAAGAAAACGCCTACAGTCATATTGCCAAATGATTCAACCTATTGTGGTTCGATCAATGTGCTTCTCGATGTAAGTAATGCGGATCCAGAAATGCAATACGAATGGCAAGATGTTTCGAATGGCCCAACACATCAGGTAAGTACTCCGGGTATCTATACTGTGAAACTGACTAACCGCTGCGGAACAGCTTCCGATCAGGTAGACTACAAATTGCTGCAAATACCGACGGTTAATTTAGGAATCGATCGAATGTTTTGTGGTGGGATAACACCAACTGCATACACGGTTGGAGATCAAGCGAACGAAGAATCGTATGTATGGTCTGATAAGTCTACAGGCAATTCAGCGTCATTCAATACGGAAGGGAATCACTGGGTGATATTGACCAATTATTGCGGAGAAGCAGGCGACACAATTAATTTCAGAATTTCTCCATATCCAATAGTTGACCTTGGACCAGACACCACTCTGTGCGGTGATTTTGAAGTGATACTTAATGCAGGAAATGCGGGAATGGCGTATGTATGGAGCCCATACGGAGAGTCTACCCAAACGATTAAGGCAAACGAGCAAATAACGTATTCAGTTGTCGTTACGAATGCCGATGGTTGTGAAAGTGGTGATGATTTTACGGTTGGGACTGAATGTATAAGTCACTATCACATTCCATCAGGGTTTAGCCCAAATGGAGATGGATTGAATGACATCTTTAAACCAACGTTAATTAATTTTCAGGATTATTCCATGTCTATCCACAACAGATGGGGGGAAGCCATCTTTGAGTCTAACGATGTGAACGTTGGGTGGGATGGTACGTATAAAGGTGAACTGGTTCAATCTGGTGTCTATCTGTATTCGATTCGGTTCATTACCACGGAAAATGCAGAATTTCAGAATGTCAAAGGATTGGTGCAGGTATTGCGCTAGTTAATAAGAAACATCTATTTTTGGCGGTGAAAAACATTGCTAAAAAAAACCTTACATACATATTGGGGGTATTCCTCATTTCGCGAAAAGCAAGAGGATATTGTACAATCTGTCATAGACGGAAATGATACCTTAGCACTTTTGCCTACTGGCGGCGGAAAATCCATTTGTTATCAACTACCTGCCTTAATTTTAGAAGGAGTCTGTCTTGTTGTTTCTCCTCTGGTCGCTTTAATGCGAGACCAGGTTGAGCAATTAAAATCACGAGGTGTTTCAGCTACCTATATTCATTCCGGCTTATCGAGGCGCGAAATGCATATAGAATATGAAAGCATTCGTAACGAGCGGTATAAATTGGTTTATGTGTCTCCAGAACGGCTGAGGAATCCTGATTTTCAGAACAGTCTGGAGCAAACTCGGATTAGCTTTTTGGCCGTAGATGAAGCGCATTGCATTTCCCAGTGGGGACATGATTTTAGACCCGTTTACCGCCAAATTGCAGAGATCAGAGAACTCAAACCAGATCTGAAGATTCTGGCATTGACCGCTTCCGCTACCGTTAAGGTAAAAGAGGATATAATTAACCAACTCGAACTAACGGAAGTGAAGGTTTTCGAAATGGGGTTTTTTCGCGAGAATCTGAATTACCTGATCCGATATGAAGAAGATAAAAGGAGGACGTTAATTCAGGTAGCCAATAAGGTAGGAGGAACAGGCATTATATACGTACGCAATCGGAGAAAAACGGTCGAATTGTCTAATTTTTTAAGAAACAATAACATCTCAGCCGACTACTATCATGCGGGACTCTCTCCGTCGATTAGGAATGTGAAGCAAGACAGTTGGACCAAAGGAGATACCCAGTTGATGATTTCCACCAATGCCTTTGGAATGGGAATTGATAAAGCCGATGTTCGATTTGTAATCCACTATGATTTGCCTGATAGTATCGAATCTTATTACCAGGAGGCGGGAAGAGCAGGTAGAGACGAGGCCAAAGCCTGGTGTGTTCTGTTGTATAACGAAGCCGATATTATTACGGGTAAATCAAAGATTCATAATCGGTTTCCTGTGCTGGAACGCGTAAACAAGATTTACGAAAACCTGTGTAATTATTTTGAACTCGCATTTCACACTGGAGAAGACGCTCGGTTTGATTTTGACCTGGAAGACTTTTGCAAGAAATTCGAAAACCCGGCATTAGAAACGTTCTCTGCCATAAAAATATTAGAGCAGCTGGAGTACATTATGCTGTCAGATGGGTTACAAAGCCCCTCAAAAGTAAAAGTGGAAGTGAGCAGTACGGAGCTCTACGGCTTTCAGCTTAAAAATAAAAAATTTGACCCGCTTATTAAAATGATCCTGAGGTCGTATAGTGGAGTTTTTGATCACTTTGTAGATATTCGGGAAGAAGCAATGGCCAAACGACTTAAAATCGGAGGAGGCCAAATCTCATCGATGTTGAAAACGCTTAAGCAATTGAAACTAATCGACTACCACGAGCGAACAGATTTGCCGTATATCACCTATTTGCAACCCCGTGTCAATGAGATTGTCGATTCAGAAAACTGGTTAGACGCCAATCGCAAAAGAACATTGGAAAGATTTGATTCTTTAGTGACCTATTTAGAGTCTGAAAATTGTCGTTCTAAAGAGATTAGCAAATATTTTGGTGAAGTTCTGGAAAAAGATTGCGGGAATTGTGATGTTTGCAGGCTGAAACGTCGATATGCGTTTTCGAGCAAGATTTTTGGCCAGATTGAAACTGATCTTATGAAGGCTTTAAGTGCGCCCAGGAATCTGGAGGAGTTGATGAAGGCCATGGAAGGTTTTGAACCTCGAGATGTTCAGGATGTTATTCGGTGGTTGCTTGATGACGGTATTTTAGAAATGAACACCCTGAAACAAATAGAAAAGGTATCTTGAAGAGAGTGTTGTGTACGGTTACGAATGATTTGAACTTCGATCAACGGATGATTCGAATTTGTACGTCATTGCAAAAATCTGGACTGGAGGTAGAACTTGTCGGGCGATATTTGCCAGAGAGTAACGTGCTCAACAAACAGCCGTTTGCTCAAAAAAGACTGCGATGCCGGTTTCATAGAGGACCGTTATTCTACCTGGAGTACAACTTGCGACTCATCCGATATTTTATTCAAGTTCGACCTGATGTAATCAATACGATTGATTTGGATACGGGTTTTGCTGCCTGGGTTTATCGAAAACTGACCAAATTTCGTTGGATATTTGACGCGCATGAGCACTTTACGGAAGTGCCCGAGGTAACAAATCGGTTCGTAATAAAGCAAATTTGGACCCTTGTAGAGCGGATGGTGTTTGGTGGAGCCGATCGATTCTATACGGTAAGCCATTCTATTTCAGAGTTGTATGAAAAAAAATATAAAAAAAAGGTTGAGGTTATAAGAAACGTTCCGTTTCTGCGTTCTACTAGTGTCGTGAAACCTCAATCAGAGTTATCTGAAAAGGTTACAATAATTTATCAAGGAGCTTTAAACCAGGGACGTTGTGTCGATCTGTACATTAAAGCTATGCACCATATTGATGCCCAACTTTGGTTAGTTGGCGAGGGAGATTTGGGTGCCGAGTTACGGAAGCTTGTATTGGCTGAAAAACTCTCGGATAAGGTTGTATTTAAAGGAAAAGTTGATCCTGAGGAATTGCGGCAGTTAACACAAACAGCTCGCATGGGGTTAAACGTTTTAGAAAACATTGGGTTAAGTTATTATTACTCCCTGAGTAATAAGTGCTTCGATTACATTCAAGCACACCTACCTTCCATTAGCAGTAATTTTCCAGAGTATGAACGCTTGAATCAAGAACATGAAACCATGTTATTGTTGGAGCCAAACCTCAAAGAAATTACCGATGGAATAAATCGATTACTCCATGATGCAGACTTGTACGAACGATTGAAGTATAATTGCAAACCCGCAGCTGAAACGTGGAATTGGAAAAACGAAGAAATAAAGTTGTTGGCAGTTTATGATTAATTCTAAAAAGCAGTTACACGTTGTCGTTTTTGACGTGCCCTATCCGGCAAACTATGGAGGCGTAATCGACATCTATTACAAGTTGGTTGCATTAGCCGAAGCAGGTGTTCGTGTTCAT
Organism: uncultured Chitinophagaceae bacterium; assembly: GCA_964482155.1. Lineage (GTDB taxonomy): Bacteria > Bacteroidota > Bacteroidia > NS11-12g > UBA9320 > UBA987. The sequence goes on from CAYZWM010000008.1 coordinate 28,956, forward strand.
CTCCATTGCTATCGGTATGGTAGATCAGAGAGCGCAATGCTCAAAGGCATATGTAAAACCGTAACGTATTATCGAAGAAAGGTCTTTAAGAACCCGATTTACAATACCAAGCCATACATTGTCGCTTCCCGAAATTCCACCGCCCTCATCGAAAATCTGGTTAAGGACAACCATCCAATATTGTTTGAAGGGTTACATTCTACCTACTACCTCGCAGATCCGCGACTAAAGAAAAGGTATAAAATCGTTCGAACGCATAATGTTGAACATGATTATTACAAACATCTTGAAAAGGTGGAGACTCACTTGTTCAAGAAGTATTTTTTTAAGATTGAGGCAGAGCGATTAAAAAAATATGAACGGGTACTGAAACATGCAAATTGCATTGCAGCCATCTCGTCAAACGATGCTCGATATTTTAGTAAAAAATATGGAAACGTTGTTCAACTTCCTCCGTTTCATGTCAATACCAAAGTGGTTTCAAAAAAGGGGAGAGGTAAGTTTATATTATACCATGGTAACTTAACCGTAGGGGAAAATAACGAGGCGGCTAAATACTTGTTAGACAAGGTATTGATCAATCCAAAGTACCCAGTAATCATTGCTGGAAATAACCCATCAGTAGAGTTGGAGCGATTGGTAGAGACCATAGACCATGTCAGTATCAAGTCGGATATCACTTCTGAAGAAATCAACCACTTAATCTCTGACGCGCACATTAATATATTGCATACCAATCAGGCAACAGGGATCAAGTTGAAGTTAATCAACTCCTTGTTTATGGGACGTCATTGCCTTGCCAATGATAAGATGATTAAGAATACAGACTTAGAGGAGTTATGCATCCGTGCAAACAATACGAATCAATATATTCAAGCCATTGAATACTGTTGGGAGAATGGTCTAACTGCTCAGGATATTAAGAGCAGAGCAGAGGTATTGGAAACGAAGTTTAACAATACACTTAACGTTGGGCCACTTATCAACCTTATTTTTCCTCAAACCAAAATGGTTAAGTCCAAAACCTCAGTCTGATTCATATATTTGACGGATGGTGCTTAACCGATCGATTAAGCTGGATAAACGAGTCCGATATGTAATCGCCGGATTGGTTGGTTTAGCGTTTCTATTTGAACTTATTCGAGATTGTCAACGCGACGGGGATTTTATGGGATATGTTCATGCAGGGAATGCTGTTCTTAATGGGACAAACATATATGCGGACTACCTAAACACCTGGCCACCTTTCTTTTCAATTTTTAGCGTACCGATTGCAATTGCGCACAATATGAGTCCTGTATTTACCAGGCTTTTGTGGTTGGTGGGAATCCTGATTGCCTGGTTCGGCATCATTCGCATTTCAGCAAACTTCACCTATAATAAGGGACTGCAGCTTTGGAAAAAGTCAGGGTCAAGCCTGAGCCTGATCGATTGGAAAATACTCCTTCCTTTTTTGTTTGTTCTCCGGTTTATTATCGACGACTTATCAAATATTCAGATTAATTCCTATCTGTTGCTGTGCTCATTAGTTGTCGTATCGCTTCACCATAAAGGGAAAGATATACGTGCAGGAGCACTGCTGGGATTGATCATTTCACTTAAGGTTTACCCCATATTCATTCTACTTTTCTTTTTGTGGAAACGGAAATTTAGACTGGTTGGAGTGGCAGTGGTTACCATATTTATGACTGTGCTTGCATCATTTGTGGTGTTTGGTGTAGAACAGGCTCAGTTCTTTATAAATGACTGGTTGACGAACAAAGCGATGGGGGAGACCATATTGACTCATAAGAATCAGTCCATATTCCCCTTGTTGGAGGGGTTGTTTAGCGAGCAATCAAGAGGTTTGGATATCTATTACAATCTTTTGGATGTAGACCACCACGTGGCAAAGAAACTTTCATACGTTGTGGTTGGCATTTTAGCATTGATACCTGCTTTTCTGTTGCGGTATCGAACACGAGATCGAAATTCGCCTGTACCCTTTGGACAGCTTGCTTTTGTTTTTGCTGCCATTCCTATGGTTTCACCCTTGGCCTGGAAATATTATTTCGTCTTCCTGTTTCCATTGTATCTGGTCCTCTTCAATCAGTTGTTTGTTATAAAAGGACATGGGAGATGGTCCAAATATCTGTTTATAGCCTCTTTATCACTTAGCATCTTATCTACAGATGGATTATTGGGCGTGTGGTTTTCAGATGTCCTGGAGGTTTTTGGTGCAATTACGATTGCCACCCTGCTTCTGTTGTTCGTTTACATTCGGATTTATCGGAAATCACTACCAAATCGGGTCTAACACGGGGTGTTTTTTCCAAATTTGGGACAAGATGGAGCTTATGGTTTTAGTGTCCGTTTAACGAATATTGACTGTAATGGGTTTATTGTTAGCGTATTGTGTACCACAAAGTACGTGTAGTCTCAGGTTTGGCACAGTTTTCGAATACTATTTAGTCCGCATGTTAGTTGAAATGGACTGTGTTAAATCATAGTTTTCGCATTAAGGTTTAAGACCCATCAAATCATTGATGGTAGATCCTTTCCCCCAACATGTTTATTTGTAGTAGCTCAACCAAGCTCAACCAAAATAGTAGTAGTAGCAATAACTTGACTTATGTAGTAGTAGGGTTAAGTAAAAAAGAACTGAAAAGTAAGAAAATACCATGCTTTTTTAGTGGGAGTCGAGAGGCTCCCTTTTTTTTTGCTCTCTTTTTCGTCATATCCGATTCATACAAATTCGGTTGTATGTCAAACCAAAACAGTTAAATGTAGAAGGAAACTACTATATCCATTACCATGAGTTGATTATGCGTCTGACGAGAGGACTTTTTAGAATAATTTTTAAGATCGTCACGTAAAACCTTTTTGAGAAGGTTTACCCAAAAATGTAGTTCCGCAATTTTTGCCACTGTTGTGTTGTCTATTCGTGTTGATATGGATTTGCACCCTGGTGTATTTCTATTATCAGAACGTAAGTGTGGTCTTAAGTAGATAGTTGAGAAGTTACTTGGGCCAATAAACTCCTTTTTGGAAATGGCGAAAGAAAAGTACAATTTTGATAAACTTGATATAAGATTATATGAAAACAAAAAGTTTGGAGCAAGCGCTCGAAAAACTCTACGATAAACTTGGGAATTGGTTAATTACGTTGGTGGAGATGATTCCTAATTTTGTCATTGCCATCCTGGTTTTTTTGGTCTTCTATCTCATCAGTAAATTGGTAGCAAATTACGGCAGTAGACTGCTCAACAAGGTCTCAAAAAACCACTTACTCAACAAACTGATTGCTCGATTTTTGGGAATCATCATTATTACCACGGGACTTTTTTTCGCATTGGGTTTAATGCATCTAGATAAAACCGTTACCTCACTTCTAGCGGGAATAGGAATAGCAGGACTGGCAATATCCTTCGCCTTCCAACATACCGCAGCAAATATCTTGTCGGGCATTATTATCTCTATTAGAAGCTCGGTCAATGTAGGTGATTTAATTCAGTCGAATGATCAATTTGGTAATGTCCAACGGGTGGGATTACGAGCAATTAATATCATAAATGTTACTGGCCAACACGTAGAAATTCCAAATCGGTTGTTTTTGGACAATCCATTTATCGAGTTCTCCCAAACTGGTTTTCGGAGAATTGACATCATCGGCAAGGTGAATTTTAGAGAGAACCTGGCTGAAATTAAGAGCAAATCAGAAGAGTTAATGGCATCGTTCGATTTTATTTATGAGGCCAAACAACCCAATTTGGTATATAATGAACTGAGTAAGGAAAAGGTTGACTTTACCCTACGGGTTTGGATGAATTTTACGAATAACGATGGGAAATTTTTGAATGCCCGGAGTCAATGCCTTGTGGCATTAAGCGAGTTGTTTAATGATTTAGATATAGAAATTGCCCGAGATGAAATTGTATATCTATCCAATCAAAAGAAGATTTTGGAATAATGATGCTTGGTTAGTGAGACCAGGGTTGTAGATAATTTGGTTGTATACTGTCATATATACAGGGGTAAGTCCGATGATTTCCGTTAAATTGGTCAAAATTCGTTAAATTGGGAAGGTTAGATAATATACTATGAGTCGATATTTATTGAAAGTCACCATCGCAGTTGCTTATACGGCATTCTATTTGCTGGGGTCAACTCAAATCGTTCTTGGGCAAAATTCACTTTTAAAGTTAGAAAACGTTAAAACGAGTCCGTCGTTTCAGATTCCCTGGTTTGGAGAATTGGAAGAAGGGCAAGTGTTTACGGAGAACGCATTTATTGAGGCATACACGCTTCGATATTTAAGTGAGCGTAGTACAACGTTTTTGGAGATAAAAAGGTCGACTGATAATATTGGTTGGACCCACGTTCGTTACCAACAGTACATTAACCAGATTAAGGTTGAGCACGGGGTGCTAAATTTGCATCTCAAGAATGGAATGGTCGAGTCCTTTAATGGGGAGATATACCTTTCTGAATCATCTGAACTCAGCAATGCAACGTATACAGAGGCCAAAACCACATTTCTTAACGTTTGGGAACCAGCAAAGGCTGGCGTCTTTTTAGACGAAGCCGAACATCAGGATTTGCTGTATAGTCCAACTCAGGATGGACAAAATCTAAAACTATGTTATCGATTTCGCCTGGAGAATAAAGAAAAGAACAGGGATGATTTGATATTTTTTGATCCCTTTACCCAAACTGTTGTTCGTTTAGAGCCGCAGTTAATCCATGGAGATTCGATCGGGACAGCCACCACCTTCTTTCGTGGAAGGAAGACAATTACAACAGACTATGTTGGTACAAATGGGTTTGTTTTAAAAGAGAATAAAAGACCCATTAAGACGTTCGAAACTTCTTTAGGGTCTTATATGACGGATGCTGATAACGATTGGAAAACCAGTGGAAAAGAGATTGCAGGAGATGTACATTGGGGAATGGAGTTGCTTCATGAATTTATGGATTCCACATTTGGTTGGGACAGCTATGCGAATAACGCTGATTCCATGACCAGTGTATTGAACTTTACGGGGAGTGGCAATGCGTTCTGGAATTTGTCGAACAACTATGCAACATTTTTGGTCAAAAAAACAACAAGTTTAAACCCGTGTGCAGCGCTGGATGTGGTTGGACATGAGTTTGGTCATGGTATTGCAGATGAAAATGCAAACCTGGTTTATTCAGGTGAATCATGCATGTTGCACGAATCTTTTGCCGACATAACCGGAAGCGTATTGGAGTATTATGCCGATAGTACAACGGGCAATTGGTTGTTAGGCGAAGAGATTTGGGTAAGCTCTGGAGGTATCCGGAATATGAAAAATCCTCAGGCGTTTGGACATCCAAATACCTACAAAGGCACAGGTTGGGGGAGAGGTTGTCACGGCAACGGTGGCGTACAAAATTATTGGTTTTACATCATGGTTGAGGGCGATACCGGCACCAACGATAACGGCGTAAAGTTTGCCATACCCGGTTTGGGACGAGACACAGCCATTCAAATTATATTTAGAGCCATGTTCTATTACGTAACGCCAAATACGACCTTCCACGATATGGCCAGTTACACACTTAAAGCGGCTAAAGACTTATATGGAAGTTGTGGCAAAGAATTACAAATGACCTGGGATGCCTGGGAAGCAGTTGGCATTGAGGATACAACGGTGAGGTTAATTAACCTGGATCATGGCATTATTGCGCCATCTCTAAGGTGCTCTTCCTTACCGGTAAAACAAACAATCAAGTCGCGTGGAGATTTCGCCAGAGAGGTTTTTTGGGATTTGGGTAATAACGACACAAGCAGTAGCCAAAACCTGGTTCGAAGTTTTACAACCTATGGCAAAAAGACTATATACCTGAGAACTGAAGTATGTAACAAGGTGTTTAACGACACCGCATACATTCAGATTAATGCACTACCCGACCCCAAATTTGCACCAAGTCGAACTGAGTTTTGTTTGCACAACAACGATACGTTGTTCGGTTTGAATCAAACTACCAATACAGATCCATCTCAGACGTTAAAATTTACCTGGACAATGGAACCTTACGGGATTACAGATAATAACAGGGATCTGGTCTTCCCAATGAAAGATCGGGATTACTATTTCAGAGTTGAGCTTCGCGCCTATTATGAAACAGGTTGTGAGGCCAAGACCGAGGAGTTCTTTACCATCTCCGAGGTGGCCAATGCATCGTTTACCGCAAAGTCAATTTGTGCTGGTAATGAAATTGTTCTTAAAAATACAACGAAAACAGAACGGCCAGTGGTTTACAATTGGACGGTCAAGGGAAGTGCGATGTCCAACGCAATAGAGTACAATGACACGTATGAGCCAACAGTTGTGCTAAATGATCCACAGACAGTAGAACTTACACTGGTCGCTATGGATTCTGCAACTCAGTGCGAAACAAGTCATGTTGAAAATATCGAGATATTTACGAATCCAATTCCATCGTTTACATCCAGTAATCGATGTCTTAACGATACGGTTTGGTTTGTAAATACGACCACTATTTCTGCTCCGCTGACCTGGTTTCGATGGGATTTCGGATTTTACCAACCCTTTAGTAGAGACACTGTGAGTATTGTAGCGGATAGTTCAGGGTCGATGCGTGTTGGGCTTGAAGTTCGGGACGATAATGGGTGTAAAGTCAAAGCCTACGATACCATCTATATTGAGGATATTCAGGCTTCGTTTACCGGTGATACGTCGTGTTTGAATGAGCAAAAACGCTTAATAAACACCTCGGTGGGTAAAGACTTGACGTATCATTGGGATTTTGGTAATGGCATAGAGAGTACCGACACGAATGGACTGACGAAATATGAGACAGCAGGAAACTATGAGGCTGTACTTACGGTTACGAGTCCGAACTGTACTTCAACTCAACTGGGTGATATTCTGATGCTGGTTACCCCTGCACCAGAATTTGATTTTTCCGGTGTGTGTGATGAGGACAGCACTTATTTTACGGATCAATCTGAGTTGTTTGGCCAACCATCCAACTACACATGGTTTTTTGGTGACGGCGATAGCATCGTTTCCACCCAACCTGTTCATTGGTATGACATTGAGCGAACGACTTCATTTAATGTTGGTTTGAAGTTGGAAAACGACTTGGGATGTAGCCAACAAACCAATCAGTGGGTAACGATCAACGAGCTTCCACACTGTGGGTTTAGCTGGATGTATCAATGGCCTTCTCGTGTTCTTCAATTTACGGCAGACAGCAGTGGGTATCAAACATATTCATGGAATTTTGGAGATGGGAATACGTCGAGTGCTGTAAACCCTGTACACGATTTTGATTCGAACAAGGTATATACCGTTAACCTCGTTGTTACGGATAAAGAAGGATGTGCATGTAGCGATGATTTTGAAGTGAATGGTAAGAATTTATCGGTATCCGATCTTCAACAATCCAACCTTGTTTTGTTTCCAAATCCCAACCGCGGATATTTCACCATACGTGGTTTGGAGTCGGCGTCGTATACCGTGGATGTTTTAGACGTACACGGCCGTCTGGTCTATTCCAATACGATTCGAGTTCATGGTCAGTTGGAGGTAAACCTTGGGCCTCAGAGCGCAGGTACATACGTTCTAAGACTCACAAAGGACAGTGAGTCACGACAC
>CAYZWM010000009.1:0-23029 GCA_964482155.1 uncultured Chitinophagaceae bacterium
TCACCAAAACGTACAAAATTTCGTAAAATGCAGAAAGGCCGAATTAAAGGCCTAGCAACTAGAGGACATCGGGTAGAATTCGGTGACTGTGGTTTGAAAGCATTGGAATCTCACTGGATTACTTCACGTCAAATTGAAGCAGCAAGGATCGCTTTAACCAGATACATGAAAAGAGAAGGTAAGGTTTGGATTCGAATCTTTCCAGACAAACCGATTACTAAGAAACCAGCCGAAGTACGGATGGGTAAGGGAAAAGGTTCTCCTGAATATTGGGTAGCTGTTGTTAAGCCAGGTACCATCATGTTTGAGGTCGATGGTGTGCCTTTGGAAGTTGCAGAAGAGGGTATGAGACTTGCCGCTCAGAAGCTTCCGATAAACACAAAATTTGTTGTAAAACCTGATTATAGCGCATAGATGACTTACGAGGATATTAAACAAATGAATAACAAAGAGCTTCACGCAACGTTGCGTGATGAGCGAAAACAACTTCAAAATATGAAGTTTAACCACGCGGTTTCGCCAATTGAACATCCTACTAAAATTACAGCTAGTAGAAAAGTAATTGCTCGATTAATGACAGAGATGAGTTCTCGAAGAAACGCCAGTAATACAGAGGCTAAATAATTGTTTCGAAAAATGGAAAGAAACGCAAGAAAAGAAATCACAGGTATTGTTGTTAGCAACGGTATGGATAAGACGATCACGGTATCTGTTGAACGTAGAAAGAAACACCCGAAATACGGAAAGTTCGTAAAAGCAACTTCTAAGTTTTCGGCTCATGATGAGAAGAATGAGTGCACGGTGAACGATATCGTTAAGATTATGGAAACTCGACCGATTAGTAAAAACAAGCGGTGGAGATTAGTGGAAATTGTAGAAAAGGCTAAATAAAATGATACAGCAAGAGTCCAGGTTAAAAGTAGCAGACAATAGCGGAGCAAAAGAAGTTCTTTGCATCCGGGTATTGGGAGGAACAGGAAAACGATATGCACGGGTAGGCGACAAAATTGTTGTTACCGTGAAATCAGCTATTCCTTCAGGTGGTATAAAAAAAGGAGCCGTTTCTACAGCTGTTGTTGTACGAACAAAAAAAGAGTTGAGGAGAGCAGATGGCTCGTACATCAAGTTTGACGATAACTCTTGTGTGTTGTTGAATCCACAAAGTGAGCCTAGAGGTACTCGGATTTTTGGACCCGTAGCTCGAGAGTTGAGAGATAAACAATTTATGAAGATTGTGTCTTTGGCACCAGAGGTTTTATAATAATGGAAAGAAAAAGAAATTTAATACCCAAATTGCACATCAAAAAGGGAGACACTGTAAAGGTTCTTTCTGGACGAGATAAGTCAAAGACGGGTGAGGTTGTAGCCATTTATCCTAAGGATAGAACGGCTATTGTTAAAGGGGTTAATATGGTGACAAAACACCGTAAGCCGGATGCAGACAACCCGAATGGTTCGATTGTAAAGTTGGAAGCAACAATACGTATCGAAAAATTGATGTTGGTAGTTAATGGGGAAGCAACTCGAATCGGTCGAAAACGAAACGAAGAAGGTAAGCTTCAGAGATATTCAAAGAAGACAGGAGAATTTATTTAATCGATATGTACGTTCCTAGTTTAAAAAACAAATACAAAGACGTTATAGTCCCAGCTTTAAAAGAAAAGTTTGGATGGGAAAACGTTATGCAGGTTCCTAAGTTAGAAAAGATCTGCTTGAACCAAGGTGTTGGCCGAGGTGTTGCTGACAAGAAATTGGTTGATACCGCCATTGCTGAGATGTCGTTGATTGCTGGTCAACAGGCTATCGCGACTATGTCAAAAAAGGCGATCTCTAACTTTAAGCTTAGAGAAGATATGGCAATTGGTTGCAAGGTAACTTTGAGAAGCGACCAGATGTATGAATTCTTAGATCGATTGGTCTCTATTTCTCTACCTCGGGTAAGAGATTTTCAAGGAGTAAGCGACAAAGGATTCGACGGAAGAGGAAACTACACCCTAGGTGTAACTGAACAAATTATCTTCCCGGAAATTGACATCGACAAGGTAAATAATATCAACGGAATGGATATCACATTTGTGACGAGTGCACAAAACGATGTGGAATGTTTAGAACTGTTGAAACAATTGGGAGTTCCGTTTAAAAACCAGAAGTAGAAGTATGGCTAAAGAATCAATGAAGGCAAGACAACGCAAACGTGAAAAAATGGTTGCGAAATATGCCGAGAAAAGAGAGAGATTAAAAGCAGCAGGTGATTACCTAGGATTGCAAAAAATTCCAAGAAATGCATCTCCTGTACGTTTAAGAAACCGATGTAGTATTACCGGAAAACCAAGAGGATATATCAGAGACTTTGGTTTATGCCGAAATATGTTTAGACAAATGGCTAGTGATGGTAAAATCCCTGGCATAACTAAGGCTAGCTGGTAATTTTTTAAGAAGGACAAATATGAACACAGATCCAATAGCAGATTACTTAACAAGAGTTCGGAATGCCATTAAGGCAAACCACCGGATTGTTGAAATTCCAGCGTCTAACTTGAAAAAGGACATGACTAAGGTTCTTTTTGACAAAGGTTATATCCTGAACTATAAGTTTGAAGACGATAATGGCCCTCAAGGAGTAATTAAGGTTGCCCTTAAATACCACCCACTTACAAAAATTCCAGCAATCAGAGAACTGCGAAGAGTAAGTAAGCCCGGTTTGAGACAATATCGTGATGCCAAAAATATTCCTCGAGTAATTAATGGACTTGGAATTGCCATTATGTCAACCTCTAAAGGAGTAATGACTGATAAAGAAGCTAGAAAAGAACACGTAGGCGGAGAAATACTTTGCTACGTATCATAAAAGAATTTAACGATGTCAAGAATAGGAAATAATCCGGTTGCAATTCCAAGTGGGGTTGAAATTAGCGTCAACAACAATGAGGTTTCTATAAAAGGACCAAAGGGAGAATTGACTCAGTGGGTTGATGATCGTATCAAAGTGAGTGTTGAAGATGGAGTTGTTCAGGTTTCTAGAAGCACTGAAGCTAAAATTGAAAAAGCCCTTCACGGTACATATAGAGCATTGATCCAAAACATGATTGTTGGAGTAACTGAAGGTTACAAAATTCAACAAGAGTTTGTTGGGGTAGGTTATAAGGCTGAAGCGAAAGGTCAGATATTAGAAATGAACCTTGGATATTCACACCACATCTTTTTGCAAGTGCCGAAAGAAATTAAGGTGTCGACCGAAATGGTAAAAGGTAAAAATCCAATCGTTACTATGGAAAGCAACGACAAACAACTTATTGGTCAGGTGGCAGCCAAAATCAGATCATTGAGAAAACCTGAACCATTTAAAGGTAAAGGCGTGAAATTCGTTGGAGAAGTAATTAGAAGAAAAGCTGGTAAATCAGCCGCTAAATAATAGCAGTTAATATGTCAACAGTAAAGGTAAAAAAGAGGTTAAAAGTAAAGAGAAGAATCCGAAAGAATATTTTCGGAACTGCTTCCAAACCTCGATTGTCTGTTTTTAGAAGTAACAAACAGATTTATGGACAAATCATCAATGATGAAGACCAAAAGACAATGATTTCTTTCTCTTCGATTAGTGCTGATGAAAATACGGGTACGAAGGTTGAACAAGCTTATGAAATTGGTAAGAAGCTTGGAGAACAAGCCGTAAGCAACGGTATCGAGCAAGTGGTATTTGATCGAAATGGATATATATACCACGGTCGAGTAAAAAGCTTTGGTGACGGTGCAAGAGAGGGAGGATTAAAATTTTAAAAGATGGCTACTCAAACATTAAAAAGAATAAAAACCACAGATTTAGAACTTAAAGATACCGTAGTAGGTATTCAGCGAGTTGCTAAAGTAACTAAGGGTGGTAGAACATTTAGTTTTACTGCAATAGTTGTAGTGGGAGATGGCAATGGTATTGTAGGCCATGGTTTAGGAAAAGCAGGTGAAGTAATTGATGCAATTCAAAAAGGAATTGAAGATGCAAAAAAGAACCTGATCAAAGTTCCTGTAATCAATGGTACTGTACCCCATGAGCAATACGGAAAATACAGTGGTGGCCGAGTTTTTATTAAACCAGCTTCTCACGGTACAGGTGTAATTGCAGGTGGTGCGATGCGTGCGGTACTTGAATCTGCAGGTGTAAAAGACGTACTGGCAAAATCAAAAGGTTCGTCTAACCCGCACAACGTGGTTAAAGCCACTATTGATGCACTGTCTAAGCTAAGAGACCCGTATACGGTAGCTGAGCAACGTGGTGTAAAGTTGAGTAAAGTATTTAACGGATAATTTGACTGAGATGGGAAAGATTAAAGTAACAAAGGTCAAAAGCACGATTAGAAGACCAAAAGACCAAAAGCGAACAATGGTAGCGTTGGGTCTACGTAAGATTAATCAAACCAATGAATTTGAAGACTCTCCTTCAATTCGAGGAATGATTAGAAAAGTTAATCATTTGATTAAAGTAGAAGAATAATAGAAAGATGGATTTAAGTAGCTTAAAACCAGCCGAAGGCTCGGTTAAAACTAGAAAACGAATCGGACGAGGACAAGGATCTGGCAGAGGTGGAACTTCTACAAGAGGTCATAAAGGTGCTCAGTCACGAACCGGTTATAGCAGAAAAGCAGGATTTGAAGGTGGTCAAATGCCTATCCAGCGAAGATTGCCAAAAAGAGGCTTTAAGAATAGAAACAGAGTGGCTTACGTTGCACTGAACTTAAGCAAAATTCAAGAGTTGGTAGAGAAGTATAAATTTACCGAAATATCTCCTGAAGCATTGCACGCAGCTAATTTAGTTGGGAAAACAGATCGAATTAAAGTATTGGCCCGAGGGGAAATTAAATCGGGATTAACCGTTAAAGCTCACGCTTTTTCTGATGCAGCTAAAAGTGCAATAGAAAGTGCAGGCGGAAACGCGGAAACCGTTTAATAAAAACATGAAGAAGTTAATCGAAACTATAAGGAATATTTTCAGCATTGAAGAGCTGAGATCGCGTATTTTTAATACGCTTTTGTTGTTGGCCGTTTTTAGAGTGGGTACGTTTATTCGTATACCTGGTATTGATAAAGTAGCACTGGACCTTAAAAATGCAGCGAATCCTGCGAGTGGTTTAATGGGCTTGATCGATACGTTTGCTGGAGGAGCTTTTGAAAGAGCTTCTGTTTTTGCATTGGGTATTATGCCTTACATATCGGCTTCGATTGTAATTCAGCTCCTTACCGTTGCTGTTCCTGCTTTCCAAAAAATGTCGAAAGAAGGTGAAGATGGAAGACAACGAATGAATCAAATCACTCGTTATCTGACCATTGCAATCACAGCGGTTCAAGCAATTAGTTTCATCATTAACTTCAAAACTCAGAAAGGTGATGTCATCTTGATGAATAGTGACTTCATGTTCATGTTTACATCGGTATGTGCTCTAGTAGCCGGTACCATGTTTACTATGTGGATTGGAGAACGTATTACAGATAGAGGTTTAGGAAACGGTATCTCGCTTATCATTATGGTAGGTATTATTTCGAAACTACCTCATTCGCTTCTTGCAGAGTTTGCACACAAAATGAGTAACAACGGAGGACCAATTATCTTTATTCTTGAAATTGTCTTCTGGTTGCTGGTTATTCTGTCCGTTATTCTCCTGGTACAGGGGACAAGGCGAATACCGGTCCAATATGCCAAACGAATAGTCGGGAATAGACAGTTTGGAGGAGTTAGACAATATCTTCCGTTAAAAGTGAATGCTGCAGGTGTTATGCCTATCATCTTTGCTCAGGCATTGATGTTTATTCCAAGCAGTGTCGCCGGGTTCTTTCAAGACAGCGAAGGACTCAGTAGTTTCTTTTCCGGATTTGTTGACTTTACATCGTTTACATACAACTTCACGTTTTTTATCATGATTGTATTGTTTACGTATTTCTATACAGCGATAACCGTCAATCCAAATCAGATTGCCGACGATCTCAAAAGAAATGGTGGTTTTATTCCTGGGGTAAAACCAGGAAGGACTACGGCAAATTTTATCGATTCTATTATGTCTCGAATTACATTGCCAGGTGCCATCTTCTTAGGTTTCGTATCTATATTTCCTGCCTTTGCAATCATCTTTGGAGTCAACAACCAGTTCGCTCAGTTCTATGGTGGAACGTCATTGTTGATTATGGTTGGTGTGGTACTAGACACCCTACAGCAAGTAGAATCTCACCTGTTAATGAGACACTATGATGGGTTGATGAAGTCGGGTAGAATTAAAGGAAGATCATCCACTGGAGGGGCAATAGCCGGTTAGGCTTGAAAATGAATTATTTTATAGCTAATTTTGCAGCCCTTTAAAATAGATGGCAAAACAAGAACCGATAAAACAAGATGGACTCATAACCGAAGCATTATCGAATGCAAGGTTTAGAGTGGAGTTAGAAAATGGACACGTAATACTGGCCACAATCTCAGGTAAAATGCGGATGCACTACATTCGAATTCTTCCTGGAGACAAAGTTCAAGTGGAGATGACTCCATACGATCTGACACGAGGACGTATTACTTACCGATATAAATAAAAGAAATGAAAGTTACAGCAGCCGTAAAAAAGCGTAGCGTTGATTGTAAAATCGTAAAGAGAAAAGGAAAAATTTACGTAATCAACAAGAAGAACCCAAAATTTAAACAAAGACAAGGTTAATATTTAAGAAATGGCAAGGATCTCAGGTGTTGATTTACCGAAAAATAAGAGAGGCGTTATTGGATTAACGTACGTCTACGGTATTGGACTCTCTACTTCTCAAGATATTCTAACAAAAGGTGGAATTGATTGGAGTAAAAAAGTGAACGAGTGGAATGACGATGAAATTGCTTTAATTCGTCAGGCTATTTCTGAAATGACCGTTGAAGGGGAACTTCGATCTCAAACTCAAATGAACATCAAACGTATGATGGACATTGGATGTTATAGAGGTCTTCGGCATAGAAAAGGATTGCCTTTAAGAGGGCAGCGAACGAAAAACAACAGTCGTACTCGAAAGGGTAAGAGAAAAACTGTTGCAGGTAAGAAAAAGGCAACTAAGTAATAATTTTTGACGTATGGCAACCGGGAAAAAGGTAACCAAAAAAAGAAAAGTGAATGTCGAGGCCACTGGCCAGGTACATATCAAAGCAAGTTTTAACAACTTGTTGATTTCTATCACCAACAATCAAGGTCAAGTTATTTCTTGGTCTAGTGCTGGTAAGATGGGATTTAGAGGTTCAAAAAAGAACACTCCATATGCTGGGCAAACAGCTTGTCTGGATTGTGCTAAAGTTGCAGCTGATGCTGGTTTAAGAAAAGTTGATGTTTTCGTAAAAGGACCAGGGTCTGGAAGAGAATCTGCGATTCGAACGTTGCAATCTGCTGGAATCGAAGTGACGTCTATTACTGATGTTACTCCTTTACCACACAATGGTTGTCGACCACCAAAGAGAAGAAGAGTTTAATAATTTAGTTAGAAAGAATTAGAAATGGCAAGATATACAGGTCCTAAGTCTAAAATTGCTCGTAAGTTCAAAGAGCCAATTTTCGGTCCAGATAAAGCGTTAGAGAAGAAAAATTATCCTCCTGGACAGCATGGTAATGCACGTCGAAGAGGTAAAAAATCGGAATACGCTATTCAATTGGCTGAAAAGCAAAAGGCTAAATATACCTACGGTATTTTAGAAAGACAATTTGCTAACTTGTTTGACAAAGCTGCAAGAAAAAAAGGTATCACTGGTGAGAACTTGTTGAAATTCCTGGAAGGCAGATTGGATAACACCGTGTACAGATTAGGTATTGCAAAAACCCGAAGTGGTGCACGTCAATTGGTTTCTCACAAACACTTAATGGTTAATGGTGTTGTAACGAACATTCCTTCTTATCAGTTAAGAGCTGGTGATGTGGTATCGGTTCGAGAGAAATCAAAATCAATTGAGTTTATTACGGATTCATTGGCAACAAGAGGTACATTTTCCTGGTTGCAATGGGATGAAGCTAACTATTCAGGAACGTTTTTAAACCACCCTGACAGACAAGAGATTCCTGAAAATATCAAGGAACAACTTATCGTTGAATTGTATTCTAAGTAATCATAATTAAGAAGTAGAAATGGCAATATTAGATTTTCAAAAACCGGATAAGGTTATAATGCATAAAGAAACAGACAATTATGGTCTGTTTGAATTTTCGCCTTTGGAAAAAGGATATGGTGTTACTGTTGGTAACGCGATGCGAAGAATTTTGCTTTCTTCATTAGAAGGTTATGCAATTACTGCAATTAAGATTCCTGGTGTAGATCATGAGTTTTCTACAATCAAAGGTGTGTCTCAAGATGTGACTGAGATCATCCTTAGCCTAAAGCAAGTTCGATTTAAGCGAATTACTGAAGGACATGAAGTAGAGAAAATATACGTTTCCTTAAAAGGAAAAGATGTATTTACCGCAGGAGATATTTCAAGATATACCAATTCATTCGAGATTCTGAATCCCGATATGGTTATCTGTGACATGGAGCCTTTCGTAAACTTTGAGATTGAATTAACCATCGACAAAGGTCGTGGGTATGTTCCTTCTGATGAGAATTTACCAGCTGATGCTCCAATCGGTGTTGTGCCTATCGATTCTATTTTTACGCCAATCAAAAACGTAAAATACAGAGTAGAAGATTTTCGGGTAGAACAAAAAACAGATTACGAAAAACTTGTCTTTGAAGTATCTACAGATGGATCTATCCATCCTGAAGATGCCTTAAAGGAAGCTGCTAAAATCATGATCCAACATTTAGTGTTGTTTTCAGATGAAAGCATCTTACTTGATAGCCAGGTTAAAACGAAAACTGCTGAGGTGGATGAAAATACACTTCACATGAGAAAAATCCTTAAAACTTCTCTTGCTGATCTTGATCTTTCAGTTCGTGCTTACAACTGTTTGAAAGCTGCTGAAATCAGAACGCTGGGAGAATTGGTAAGCTACCACATTGAGGATTTGTTGAAGTTTAGAAACTTTGGAAAGAAATCACTTACTGAACTAGAAGAGTTTGTAAGAGAAAAAGGTTTGAACTTTGGTATGGATGTTTCTAAATACAATTTAGACGACGAATAATTTTTTATTTAAGAGGAAATGAGACACGGAAAGAAATTTAACCACCTTGGTAGAAAAAAGGGGCACAGAGAAGCAATGTTGTCCAACATGGCAACATCGTTGATCATGCATAAACGTATTTTTACAACGACTGCTAAGGCGAAAGCTTTGCGACTATTTGTAGAACCACTTATTACTAAGGGTAAAGACGACTCCACACATTCTCGAAGAGTAGTGTTTAGTTATTTGCAGGATAAAGATGTGATTAAAGAATTATTTGGGACAGTTGCTGAAAAAGTGGCCGACAGACCAGGTGGTTATACTAGAATCTTAAAAACACACAACCGATTAGGAGACAACGCGGAAATGTGTATGATGGAACTGGTTGATTTCAACGAATTAATGTTGGAACAAAAAGTTTCTAAGTCAGCAAAATCAACGACTACTAAACGAACTAGAAGAGGAAAAAAGAAGGCAGACGAAACAACGACTTCAGAAGTGGTAGAAGCAACTGTTGAAACAACAGAAGCTCCTGAATCTACTCCTGAATCGGCTCCAGAATCTACGTCTGAAGAGACAAAAGAATCTGCAGAATAAGAATCTAAAATCTTAAAACAGTATAAAGGCCTTCTTATGAGGGCCTTTTTTTATACCCAAATTTGCTGCATACCTGATAATTTTCAGGTTTTAATGATATTTGCAGCTGTAAAGGACAAAGGAAATGCAAAGAGAAACATTAGAGACATTGGAACAAGAGGTAGACTTTATGCCTCTTAATGGAACTGACCATATAGAGTTTTACGTAGGGAATGCGAAACAATCGGCTTATTATTATCAGGCCGCCTGGGGATACGAACTGATTGCGTACGCTGGTCCGGAAACAGGTGTACGGGATCGAGCTTCTTATGTGTTGAGACAAGGAAAGGTAACCTTGATCCTCACTACAGCAATGAACTCAGATTCGGAAATATCAAACCATGTCAATAAACATGGCGATGGTGTTAAGTTTTTGAGCCTTTGGGTTGACGATGCGACAAATGCATTTAACGAAGCAGTTAAACGAGGTGCCAAGGTCTTTATGACTCCAACCAAATATGAAGACGAGAATGGATATGTGATCGTTTCTGCCATTCACACCTATGGAGAGACCATTCACAAGTTTGTTGAAAGAAGCAATTACGAGGGCATTTTCATGCCAGGTTATGAGAAACCAACACATAAGATTGACAACGTACCCGTTGGACTTAAGCACATTGACCATTGTGTAGGTAACGTTGAGCTGGGAATGATGGACAATTGGGTTAAGTTTTACGAAGACGTACTTGGGTTTAGACTTCTACTAACCTTTGACGATGAAGATATTTCAACGGAATATTCCTCTCTAATGTCAAAAGTAGTGAGCAACGGAAACGGATATGTCAAATTTCCAATTAACGAACCTGCTCCAGGTAAGAAAAAATCTCAAATTGAGGAATACATCGAATTCTATAATGGTGCAGGGGTGCAACATATTGCCGTGGCCACAGACGATATCTTAACCACAGTAGCTGAATTGAGACGACGTGGGATTGAATTTCTGCATGTGCCAGATACTTATTATGAAGATTTGAGCAATCGTGTAGGCGAAATAAAAGAAAGTATGGAAGACCTGAAAAGTCTAAACATTCTTGTTGATCGCGATGATGAAGGCTATCTACTCCAGATTTTTACCAAACCCGTTGAAGACCGGCCAACCGTATTCTTCGAAATAATCCAACGGCGTGGAGCACAGTCGTTTGGCAAAGGGAATTTTAAAGCGTTGTTTGAATCTATTGAGAGAGAGCAAGCCAAACGGGGTAACCTCTAATCATGAAGAAGTTCACCTTCGTGGCTCTTATTTTTCTAGGTTTAACTGCACAGAAATGTGAACGATCTGCGGTATACGAAATTGACCTTCGAATTACGAAAACAGCAACCTATTGCGGAGGAGCCGCACCACCAGAATTTCTATTAAAGGAATTAAGAACACCAACCCCATATACAGGTGCATCTTTATATGTTTTTGATTCAAACTCATCCTGTCTGGATAGTTTAACGAATATAACCGCAGACAGCACCTATAAGCTCGTTTTGCCGCTAGGTACATACAACCTTCATTTGGTTAACGAATTGACGTTAAACGTCGGTAAAAACGATCGTGAGCAATGTTTACACGATTGGAGGGAAAGATCAATGGGGCAGCTTGTTGTTCAGAATGACTCAGCACAAACAGTAAACCTACATTTGGACTGTAACCCATGTTATCCACCACCGCCTTAAAATAACCCTACGGTTTGGGAGGAACGCAGGGATTACACTCTTTGTTTATGTGTAACGTATAGTCGGTCTTGCCTTTGACAATTCGTAATGGGTAGGCAGTCATGTGTTTCCACTGCTTTTCACATCTTTCTTCTTCAGAGATTTCTGGAACCTCTTCAGCTGACGCCCCAGGATCTTGCATATCCGTTTTTTTCTTCTTCTTCTTTGACCCTTCCTCAACTTCGGGTATTGGATCAGCAAGTTTGTAAAACGAGACTAAATATTGTACGCCTGTATCCAAAGCCAGTGAGGCAATGCCGGCTTTGTCCAATTTAACCTCTTGCTCATTGCTGATTTGTGTAGGGGTTACAAAAATGGAAATGAACACACTCCTATCGGAGTAGGGTTTTGCTTCCATCATTTGATCAAGAATTTCAGAAGGCGGTTCTGCACCACCACAATACTGTTCGGTATAATAAACCTGTACGTTCATCTTATCCGATTCCGTAAGACCATTTTTCTTGCTTTTGCACGAAGTGCCTATTAATCCAACAGTTAGTAGTAAAAATCCTAAGGTTATTTTCATTGGGAATTAAATATGTGTTTTGCCGTCTCATGTGCAGCGGATTTTCCGCTAAGCATAGACTTGAGTGTTTTATAATCGTCTTTTATTTTCGCCGAAGCCGCCTCATCCAGAAGATGATCAACTTCGGTGGTCAAATTTACCGTATTCATATCATTTTGAATCAGTTCTTTTATCACAAGTTTGTCTAGTATTAGATTTACTGGAGATATATACTTGATCTTTATCAGTCGTTTTCCAATGAAATAGGACAAGGAGTTGGCTTTATAACAGACCACCTGAACCGTACCCAGAAGGGCGGTTTCCAAATTGGCAGTTCCCGAGGTGACCACGGCTGCTACCGACGACAACACGACTTGAAACGTTGATTCTTCTGCCAGTTCAACATTTGGCGGAAGTGGAAAGTCTTGAATCATTTTGGCGCTATGTGCAGCTATCTTAAACGAATAATTGGGTTGACTCCGAGCATAGGCCAGCATATCAGGAAGAATTTTATCAATTTCCTGGTTACGACTACCGGGTAACAATGCAATCTGATTCGCAACCTTCTTTGGAAGACTGTTTTCCTTTAAATATTTCTCAACCTGGTTTGCTACCGGATTGCCAACGAAGTATGCGTTAACGCCTCTACTCCTAAAATAATCTTCTTCAAAAGGGAAAATGCAGTAACCAAAATCAACATACTTTCGAATTTTGTGAACGCGTTTTTCATTCCAGGCCCATACTTTTGGTAAAATGAAAAAATGGGTTTGAAATCCCATGTTTTTGCAAAATTTAGCCACTTTTAAATTGAAGCCTCCATAATCAATAAAGACGACCTTATCTGGATTGAACCGAACAATCTCCTTCTTTATTCGGTCGAGCAGGGACTTAATTTTTCGAAGATTTTTAATCACTTCGGTCAAACCCATAAAGCTGTATTCCGAATAATGGACGCTTAACTCCATTCCCGCTGTTTTCATCTTATCGCCACCCATACCAATAACTTGGGCAGACGTATCAAACGCTTTAAGTTCTGATACCAGATCAGCACCATGTAAGTCACCCGAAGGCTCACCGGCTATAATGAAATACTTCACTAAATAAGATGAATGGTTACAATCACAACCGCGTATAACAACGTGGCAAGAATAATCCCCTTAAGGAATTGCATTCTAGGTCGTTTCGTATAAGGAACGATAAATACCAGGTTGACAATAAGGCTGGGTCTGAGGGTCAGTCCAGTGAATTTGTGGTTGCGATAAAATGCTCCAAAGTCATACCAGTTATGCAATATTTCACCCCCATAAAAGATGCAGTACATAACAATAAAAGGGGCAACTAGGCCTATGACCAGGCCAACAAATATGTTGTCTAATTTTTTCTTAATCATTTAAATTCCAGTTGTTTATGACACTTATTGCATGATGTGCGGTTAAATCAAATTGAACCGGAACCACCGAAGCATATCCATTTTGCAATGCCCATTCATCCGTATCTTCTCCACTGTCCATATTGACAAACTTACCGGTAAGCCAAAAGTATTTTCGACTATATGGATCATCACGTTCATCAAATTCTTCAACCCATTTCGCTTTGGCTTGTCTACATACTTTAATACCTTTTAACTCTGATTCGGGTATGTTTGGTATGTTCACATTTAGCAAACAATCAATCGGAAGCTTTTTGTCCAGAACCTTTCGAGCTACCTGGGTCACTACCTTGGCAGCAACGGAAAAGTCAGCTTCCATACTGTAGTCCAGTAAAGAGAAGCCTATGGCCTGTAGACCGTCAATGGCACCCTCCATGGCAGCCGACATCGTGCCGGAATAAATCACATTTATCGACGAATTTGATCCATGGTTAATGCCAGAAACCAATAGGTCGGGTCTTCTTGGTAAAACCTTGTCGAGGGCCAATTTAACACAATCTGCGGGTGTGCCTGAACATTGATACGCCAGAACTTCGTCCCCAAAATAGTCGCTCTTTACCAAACGCAACGGATGGTTGATCGTTATGGCGTGGCCCATTCCAGATTGAGGGCTGTCTGGTGCAACAACCACTACTTCTCCAAGAGGTCGCATACAGTCTACAAGTACACGAATTCCTGGGGCCGTAATCCCATCGTCGTTGCTAATTAATATTAACGGTTTGTTCTTCATCGACGGCGAAATTACGGGCTGTAAGGCGAGGAACAAAACAGGACATGAAAATTTGCAAAAACATAGCGGTAAAGATATCTCCTGAATTATTTTTGTTGAATGTTATTGGAACTAAAGGTTGATAATTATGTGTTGATTAAATCGCTGCGATTTAAACCCCAATCCGGTTTCAATATTATTACCGGAGAAACGGGCGCGGGTAAGTCAATTTTGATCGGTGCTCTTGGACTGATTCTAGGGGAACGGGCAGATTCAAAAACCGTTTCTGGAAATGAAAATAAGTGTGTCATTGAGGGTGTTTTTGACGTTCGATCTCTCGATTTAAAGCCATTATTCGATCTTCATGATCTGGATTATTTGGACGAAACGATTTTGAGAAGAGAAATCCTGATTTCAGGTAAGTCAAGGGCATTTATTAACGATACTCCTGTGGCCTTAACTACCCTAAAACACGTTGGAAGTAAACTGGTTGATATTCATTCGCAACACCAAAGCTTACTTCTGGGAAGCCAGGAGTTCTTGTTTAGTTGGCTTGATGTGGTGACCAAATCCACCGAATTGTTTGACCAGTATAAGCTGAAGTACGAGGGGTTAAAGAGTAAACAAAATCAGCTCGCTGATTTGCAGGAACTGGTTAACTCGGAATTGGCCGAGAAGGACTATCACCACTATTTGTTTACCGAACTTGAGGAAGCAAAACTCGATGGTATCGTTCAATCGGATATTGATCGGGAGTTCGATATACTTCAAAATGCCGAAGAAATTGGCGAGGTAGTTGGAACGGCTGAACAAAGTCTAAAAGAGGGTGAAGATTCTGCGCTGGATCGATTGAATGTCTTGTTGAAGCAATTGAGAAAATTGTCGATAGATGGCAGTGAACTCAATTCAATCGCAGAAAGACTTGCAGGTACAATTTATGAGTTGGAAGAAGTTGTTGGAGACCTAAGTTCCTTTGCGGAAGGAGCCCAACCGAATCCCGAAAGACTTAATCAGCTGAATGATTTACAAAGCAAACTCCATGGACTTCAAACCAAACATCGGGTAGGGGATTTAGGCGAATTGGTTAAACTACGGAATGAATTGGAAGAAAAACTACTCTCAAATCAAAATAGAGAGGATGAACTGGAGGCGTTAAGGTCTGAAATCGTTCTTTTGGACGCGTCGTGTAAATCACTTGCGGAAAAAATGCATCGACAACGTGGCAAGTCACTCATTACCCTTGAGAAAGAGATAAATGCTGATCTATCCAATTTAGGTCTAATCAATGCTCAACTGTCTTTTAGTTTGACCAGGAGGGACGACCTTGGTACCTATGGACTGACCCAATTTGATATCTTATTTACGTCTAATATTGGATCGGATCTACAGCCTGCATATAAGGTGGCGTCAGGGGGAGAGTTGTCTCGATTGATGCTGATTCTCAAATCCTACCTCGCCCATCATAAAAAATTGCCATGTATTATTTTTGATGAAATTGATACCGGTGTGTCTGGCGAAATTGCATTAAAAATGGCAGATGTAATGGTGGAGTTAGCCGATGGTATGCAAGTTATATCGATTACTCACCTGCCTCAGATTGCGAGCAAAGGGAGGAGCCACTACTACGTATACAAGCAATTAGAAGCTGGGCAAACCAGCACATTTATTAAACATTTGAATCAAACAGATAGAATCATTGAACTGGCGAAAATGTTAAGCGGTGATAACCCATCCGAAGGGGCTATTGCCAACGCCAAAGAGTTGTTGAATTAAAGACACCTGATCTCAAGAGACGTTCATTGTCTAGGCCGTTACTTTGGTCACCACATTCGTTATCGTATCAAGTATTAAAAGGCCTTCGTCAATGGCATTTAGTTGACCAATCAATTCTCCATGGGTGTTCCATATCGAAGATTGGCCGACGCTTTCAAAGTCATCACAGGGACCAAAACTGTTCGACATCAGCACATGCATTGATAAATTTTTGGCAATCTGAGGGAAATGTTGGCGGGCTTTTTCAAATCCACCTCTGGGTTTTGCAACACTTGCCAGATATATTGTACCTCCATTTCTATGTGCTTTTTCCGCGTGTTCTTGAATCAATGATTCATAACAAATAGCAGGAATTAACTTCTCGTTATCCAAGTTTAGGCAGACCTCTTTCTCTCCATGATCAAAATATGGAAGTTCATCCGAATGCAAAATCTGTTTGGAATAGGTTTGACGAGACTGATTTGGTTGGAAAATAATCATACTGATCAACGTAGTTGCATTAGACCGGGTAGGCATCCCAATCCCAATGGTGATTTGATGTTTGTTAGAAGCTATTTGGAAATTGTCAAACCGATTGTCGTCCTGGTGGCTTGACAGTTTTTTTGCCAATTTGGGCTCATAGCCAGTTATAGATAATTCGGGGAAGAATATTGCGTCAGCCTTTTGTTTAACAGCTCGATCTATCCAATTTTTGTGCGTTGCAATGTTCCTATTTATATTTCCAGGACTTGGCTTTATCTGAGCAATACTAATTTTCATTGACTAATCGTTTCGTTTTTTATTCATGATCGTATACTGAGTTTGATGTAGTTAATACGTTAGGACTTCGTGCCCAGGAAAACGTTAACCCCCTTGGGTTGAGGGTTGCCCGATATTCTTCTCCATGAAGTGATTTGTCCAACATGAGTTAAGGCATCAGCAATGGGTCCATTCAGCATATACCAAAACGGTTGTCGATAGTCTATGTTGCGACTCAGAATTTCGAAATTTTCCAATTCTCCGTCTTCCATTTCCTTTAGTCGACTGCTTAAGTCTAACAAAAGCCGAAGCGTTTCTTTTCGTAATTCCGTAAAAGTCGTTAAGGTTTTGTCATACTTAATGGTTCCACCGAAGCTTCGGTTTGACCAATTGCTGATGCTGTAAATGTGCTGAATCAATTCCAACAAACTCATGCTGCCCTCTATCGGACAAAAGTGAATTTCCTTTTCAGTTAAGTCTTCTGTGGCCCATCGATATCGAAAACCAAGGCCATCCACAAACCGGGCAATGCTGTTGGTTGCAGATGTGGTGTTAGGAGCTGTTGGTATTGTGTAGTATGGGAGCTCTGTCATAATCTAATTTTGAGGATTTCTGTAAAACCAACATAAATTTAAACGTTGATTTCTTTATCTACAAGTTGGTGAATTATTATTCATTACGGCATCTATTTACCAATAATTTTTGGCCATCCGTCCATTTTACCCATCCACGATCGTTGAGTTGACCATTCGTTTCAAATAGACAAATGGATTCTACTTCAATCCAGTTGCCTTTCATTTGAATGATATAAAATTTTCGACAGGCTTTCTGAGGAACAGTATGGGCAGAATCGTTAGGTGACGTACTTAGTTCTGTGATCCATCCAATTTCCACAGCATCTAAATTGGTCAAAAATGAAAGCCAATCCATGATCTTGACACGTTCTTGTTTTTGCACCCATAAGGTGTACCCCCGTTGTTCGTTGAACATAATGAGCAATGAATCCTTTCTTTTGTCCAACAGCCGGAAATATAAATAAGACGGTGTCCACTGTTTTTCAAACGCACCAATTTCCGTTGAAAAGGAAGTTTTGAATACAGACCCGTCTGAATCCCAGTCGACCCAAATTGAATCTAACCCATGATTAAATGTAACAACGTTGCCTGATGATATATCAAATACAACGACACCCAAGCCCAAACTCTGGCTCACTCCAAGTGTAGCAGTTAGGAGAGTTGTCAGTGCAAATAAAATTCTATACATGATGTTATTACAGTGGCCATTGTTATTTGCCGACTTGACTTTATAGATAAGAGCGTTCTACGTTATCTCCTTCTCATTTTGACTATTTACAAATAGAATGTTTCCGATATTGTTGTAACCCATAAAGGTTTCCTTACCTCTCTTTTTAATCAACTCCGTCCTGAATCCAACAATGGTCAAATCGGCATCCTGCGATTTTTGATTAATGATGTCTTTCGTATTGATGTTTTCCTTAACTGGAATGATTTGAATGTTGTTTGCTGAGATCGGAAGCCTTCCTGTTTTGATCATCTCCAATAACTTAACACGTTGACTTTCTATTTCAATTTCTGGTAGTACTGCAAACAATTTAATGATGCCGTCTTTCCAATCCGGGTGGCCCAAAATAATGTAAGCCATATAAATCATTAGATTGGCATTTTGGAAGTCGTTACTGGTCATCCAGATATGAATTTCATTGTGAAAGCCAAATTTCTTCTCACTTGAACTTAGTATACACGTGTCGTAACTTACCGCTTTAACCAACCCTAAGTTGTCAAGTATTTCTTCGAGCGCATCTTCGCGTGTTTTGTAGAACTCGAACATAATCATGTTGTTTTCTTTGCCAGATACACCAGGGAGTTGGAGTGTCTGCGAAATACTTGCTTTATAGGTTGGGTTAATTATGGTGTCTACATATACACTACTGTTGCTTACCTGGGTCAACCGAATAAGTCTTTTTAAACTGGCTCTAGCCTCTTCTGACGTCTCCTTGCTTAAGTAACCATCAATGTGATGGATATACATTCCAAACCCTTTTCGATGCGAGATCCATCTCAATAGGTCAAATTCGTCATGCCGGCTGAAAGATTCCTTGGATATTGCTACTACGGATGGCCTCCACTCCTCCATATTCTCTTCTTGTTTTGATTTCTGTAGGAATACGTGCAGGTTCCTGCTTATTTGAAAAATAACACCGCTAAAGATGTTGCTCATGTCACTCTTCTTGTCCTGATATGATGAAAGTATATAATATGTAAGAACCATTAAACCGATGGCTAAAATGGCATAAATTACATTGATTTGGAACATTAAAAAGATACACAATACGGCTCCAATCAGGCTTATGTACCATTTGGATTTAAATGAAGGTCGATATCCCGGATTGGAGGCAAAGTTTTCGAGTAATGAGATCAAACAGATGGCACCATAAGTAACCATAAAAAACATGGAGATCACTTCTGCAACGGCATTAATATCGCCAAACAGAACGAACACAAAAGCAATGGCACATGTAAACATGGATGCGTTAATGGGCTCACCGGTTTTTTTGCTAACTTTAGATAATATTCGATTGAGTCTCGGGATCGGTATGATCCGATCTGAGGCAATCGCGTTGAGTGTTCTTGGAGCAACCATTACACTGCCCAATGCACTGGAAATGGTCGCAGCGGCAAGTCCTATAGGAATGATGGGCCCCCAGATAGCAATGTTAGACATCACCAATTGATTGTTAAGAAGGCTGTCTTGAGACGCAGAAATGGACAATTTGTAAGCGATAATGACGTATATGACCATTCCAATCAACGTCGCAAACAGAGTTCCCCGTGGGATAGATTTTTTTGGATCTTTTAAATCACCAGATAATCCTACACCAGCAGTCATACCTGTAAAGGCTGGGAAAACGATGGCAAAGACGACAAAAAAGTCCATCTTTTCTGCTCTCCAAAGAATAGAAGATTGAGGGTCGCCAGATCCGGCAAAAAACATAACCAACGAAATGGCCAAAATGCTGACAACGACGTAAAGCATCCACATACCTGTTTTTGCTCCTTTGGTATACATGAGCCATGCCAACAACGATACCCCAAGAATTCCTACTATACGCTTAGATAGACCTATGGCTATGCCAGACTTCTCATAGAGTGTAGCCAATACCGGTTCGAATGCCTCTGAAAATGCGATAACGTAAAACGCAACACTAATGGCTTGTGATAAGTAGAGTGCAATGCCTATAGATGCACCTATCGTCAAACCAAATGATCGAGATATAATGTAATATTCACCACCACCCTCTACTTTTTGGTTCGTTGCTATTTCGGCGAGTGACATAGCTGTTGGAATGGTAACCATATGTCCGAGAAGGACAATTAATAAGGTACCTAGCAACCCGACACTTCCTACTGCATAGCCAAATCGAAGGAACATAACAGCACCTAATATGGTAGATATAGCGGTTAGAAATACCGGAGCAGTGCCAAATTTTCCTTTATGATGCAGTAAGTCCGCCATAGATTTGTTTTATCATTCAATACTAACAAAAAAAGGTCGTTAGCAGACAAAATGATCTACACACCTGTTCAACGATTGACTCTTATCGCCAAAATATGGTTTCATTGGGCTCGACTTTTTGCCAATAACCGTCGAAATGGCCTACAGAGCAGCGTTAAAATGGATATATTTGGCCCATGAACATTATTGAACTTTTTAAAAATGATTTATGGAACGGTATATGGCAACATGCCAAAAGACTGTTTCGATACATTGCTATACCCGTAATGGCAGTAATTATAATGTTTATAGCCATTTCTTACTATGCAACTCAGTGGATTATTGAGTCGGGGATAATTCCAGAATACCTGCTGGAAGCTGGAGGAGACATCGCTGAGACGATGCAAAAACAGCAAAAAATTATTGAAGCACTTATGGAAAATTTGGGAACGATTGCACCTTTGGTCATTGCAATCATCGTTATTTCGATCTTGGTAGTTGCCTGGATTTTAAACGTTTTGCTAAAGATCAGCAAAAGTCTTGTGGAAACGAACGAGGCCAATGTAAACAAAGCATTGTCGACGTCATTTGACCGCCAATTGGTAAACCTAATTGGGTATGCTATTTTGTTGCTTGTGGCGAATTGGGTTGTTTCCTATGTGGTGGAATTGTTGCCCTTGCCCTCGTTAATCATGTTTGGTATTAAGATACTTGTAATCATTTTCTTTCTACGATTTTTTGCCGGACGGGCGGCCATAGTTATTGGCGGTTTGGGTGTTTCTGATTCGGTTAAATTTAGTTGGAGTAACATACACATGGGACGAGCAACTAAACTGTTCCTTGTTCTCTTTGTTGGGGTTATTTTTATTGGTCTCGGAATGGCTCTGGTTGGCGCAATTCTTTCCTTAGTTGGTTCAATAGGTACAGCTCTCGCGCTTTCCTCTTTTATACTGATCAGTGTTTTTGTTGCTGCCCTTCTCGTGTCTGGCCTGTCTGCGTCATTTTATCGATACGCCGAAGTGGAATACGAATCAACTGATGAGCAACATTTAATTGACGACGACTTAAGTATCTAGTCCAAATGGCACACAGTTGTGAAATTGCGGTACGAGGTTTCCACTGCGATGGGTATGGTCATGTAAATAATGCACGGTACCTGGAGTTTTTAGAAGAAGCCCGTTGGGACGCATTAACTAAAACAGATATCCTGGCCTCGTTCGAACAATTAGGGCTGCAATTCTTTATTGTTAATATTGATATTTCCTTTCGTAAACCTATTGGAGCAGGAGACCTGATTAACGTTCAAACATCCGTCAAAGAATTTGGCCGTATGAGCATCACCTTTTTGCAAATAATTGTAAAGAATGGTGAGCTCACCACAGAAGCATTGGTCAAGTTCGTTTTGTTCGATACGAGTGCAAACAGAGGAGTTTCATTGACACCGGAACTAATACAATTGTTTAGTAGTTTTAAAGATGCCTAGAATAAAAATTGCCCCACCAAAGGAGTGGTTGTTTACATTTAATTTGACCGTTCGAGTAACAGATCTAAATTATGGCAACCATCTGGCTAATGAAAAGGTTTTGGCATTTGCGCAGGAAGCGCGAGTCAAATTCCTGGAGTCAAAGTCAGCGAGTGAACTTGATTTTTTTGGAACCAGTCTAATTCAAGGAGACGCCGCAATCGTTTATCAAAGTGAGGGCTTTCTTTCAAATGAAATAGAAGTCAAATTAGGGGTGAGTGACGTGTCCAATTCAAGCTTTGACTTTGTCTATAAAATGAATAACCGAACGACCGAAAAACCGCTGGCAATGGTTAAAACGCGAATGGTCTGTTTCGATTATGAAACGCGAAAAGTGCAACCAACTCCCGAAGCCTTCAAAGAGTTAGTGGGGCATTAATTTTTGTCGCCTACCGCTGATTTACCGAAACCGATAAATCGATCAGATTTGGTCGCACCCATACTTCTCTTAATTAGTGTACCGTCTGGTTTAAGAAATAAATAGGTAGGATACGCATTGACCCCATATTTATTACCAATAAATATGCCTTCAGATGTTTCCATGTCCATTTTTAAACTAACAAAGTGTTCGTTATAATAATCACCTACCGCTTTTTCCTTAAATACCGTCCGAGCCATTAGCTTGCATGGCCCGCACCAGGTCGTATACGCATCAATAAAAATGAGTTTATTTTCCTTTTTAGCAAGTGCCTTAGCTTGTTTAAAC
The DNA here is from genome assembly GCA_964482155.1 of uncultured Chitinophagaceae bacterium. Classification (GTDB taxonomy): domain Bacteria; phylum Bacteroidota; class Bacteroidia; order NS11-12g; family UBA9320; genus UBA987. The sequence goes on from CAYZWM010000009.1 coordinate 22,323, forward strand.
TTAACATGCGAGAACGCAATACCGCCCTCTTGTACTTTGTGTGTGTCAGCTTTTAAACCAATGAAGAGCAGGCAAACCATTGCCAAGCTCCACAAACCGTGTTTTTTTATGATTGTTGTCATTGTTGCGAATTTATACCTTTTCCGATTTGAGATATCGTTTTCCCATTAGAAACGTACAAATTGTATATCAAATTACGTTCCAGTTACTTAATTAAGTCTAAACCTCTTTTTATGTACCGCTAGGAAATGTATTATTGTTCTTTACCAAATCACAAAAAGTCTATGAGGTTATTGGTCACCACCCTGTTGTTAATCGGTTTGCAACTTGTCCATGCACAAAATTATTCGAGTCAAACACGGACGGCGGATTCCACCATGATTCGGAATATTTTTGATCAGGCATTGGTAAATGGTGAAAGCTATTCCAATCTGGAAGATTTATGCAAAAATATTGGACACCGATTAAGTGGATCACCACAAGCAGCAAAGGCCGTGGTCTGGGGTAAAGAGGTTTTGGAGAACCTCGGCTTAGACCGGGTTTATCTACAACCCATTGATGTTCCTTTTTGGGAACGGGGAGATAAAGAGTTTGCGGCCATTAAGGGCAATAAAAATCAAGTGTTATCCATAAAGACCCTGGGAGGATCCGTAGCGAGTAATGGGTTAATTGAAGCAGAAGTTGTTGAAGTACAGAGTCTCGAAGAA
>CAYZWM010000009.1:23044-35587 GCA_964482155.1 uncultured Chitinophagaceae bacterium
AACTGGGTAAGGAAAAACTCGCTGGAAAAATTGTCTTTTACAATCGTCCAATGGATCCGCGTCCGATAAGCACGTTTAAAAGCTATGGTGGTTGCGTAGATCAACGCTATTGGGGTGCCGTGGAGGCCGCAGAAAGTGGTGCCATTGCTGTAATGGTACGAAGTGTTACCCTGCTGGAAGACGATATTCATGCGCACACCGGAAGCATGGGGTATAAAGATGACGTAACCAAAATACCATCAGTAGCCGTAAGCACCCATAGCGCTAATATTCTTCATAAGGCCATAGAATTAAACAAAACCATTACGGTTCAATTGGAGATTAATCCCAAAACCAATCCTGCCGTTCGGTCATATAATGTTATTGGAGAGATTGTTGGAAAATCACATCCAGAAATGGTCATCGTAATTGGAGGGCATTTAGACAGTTGGGATGTAGGAGAAGGCGCCCATGATGATGGAGCGGGGGTAGTACATAGCATAGAAGTTCTTCGAATATTAAAAAGTCTGAATTATAAACCGAATTATACCATTCGAGTGGTTTTGTTTATGAATGAGGAGAACGGAAATATGGGAGGTAAAGGATATGCAGAAGCGGCTAAAAAAGCCAATGAATACCATATTGCTGCCATCGAATCGGATCGTGGTGGGTTTAGTCCAAGAGGCTTTAGCATCAAACCGATGAATGAGTCTTGTGTTGGCTTTGTGCAAAGTTTTAAGCCTATGTTGGAAGCCTATGGCTTGCATTATTTTGAGGCAGGTTATGCTGGCGTAGATATCAACCCTCTTGCCGACAAAAAAAACATCGTCAACCCGGGTATAATTATGATGGGTCTGATACCTGATTCACAACGGTATTTTGACTTTCATCACAGCAACGATGATGTGTTTGAAAATGTGAACAAACGGGAATTGGAATTGGGATGTGCGTCTATAGCTGCGATGGTATACTTGTTAGACCAACATGCCGATTTTATTTAAATGAAGGAAAATCACTCCATTCGGATTCGATTAGCGACCAACGATGATTCGTTGGCTATAAGTGTGATATATAATCACTACGTGGCCAATTCAATAATCACGTTTGAAGAAGATCTGGTCGATGATAAGGATATTAAGCAACGAATGGTGAGGTTTGATAAAATGCCGTGGTTGGTGTGCGAATATGATGGAGAAATAGCGGGGTATGCATACGCTACCCAATGGAAACCGAGAGCCGCCTACCTGAAGACCGTTGAAACCTCCATATATTTAGATCGGAAATATCAGGGTTTGGGATTAGGGTTTCGGTTGTATCAGAATTTAATTGATCGATTACGCGAATCGGGCTTTTACGCTTTACTCGGTGGAATTGCTCAACCGAATACGGCAAGCGTTCGGTTACACGAAAAACTGGGTTTTGTAAAAGTAGGCGAACTCAAGGAAGTCGGATTTAAGTTCGGCAAACGAATTGACGTTGGATATTGGGAGCTAAGGCTTAATGAATAACACGTTTTTAAAAGTATTTAGCTTCTTGATGCTCATGATTTGTGCACTTAGTACACGAGGTCAAAGGATGTATGATTCTCCCCCGTATTTTAGAATATTATCACCAGATTTTACGTTTAGTACGGCATCAGAAAAACGGTCAACCTATAACTTTGGTCTATACACGGAATTAATGACAGCGGGTAGAAAATATTCTGGGCCGTTTATCCATTTAAGTGCACAGTGGTCTTTGTATACTCACAAAGGAGATGTACTTAAAAAAGGTGGCAGATTTACTCTTCTTCTTGGGGAAGATCCAAGTTTATTGACCAGTACATTGTCCCCATTTCTAATAGGATGTAATTCGTACTGGTATTCGAGCGATGAAAACCCATGGAGCCTGTCTCCAGTAATTGGAATCAATTTCGAGTCGGTGGTTCATATTACCACTGGACCTAACTATGAGTTCAAAGCAAATGGACCAAGCTATTCTGGTTTTTGGGTGAATTTCTCCATTAAACCTGGCATGTTTATTAATGATTCGGGATACTAAAACAAAAAACCCCTCACATAGTGAAGGGCTTTTCAATTTCGTTACGAAATACTCTCTTAGTTTACCTTTCCAGACAACTCAGAACCTGCTTTGAACTTAACAACGTTCTTTGCAGCGATTTGAATTTCTTTCCCAGTTTGTGGGTTTCTACCAGTTCTAGCAGCTCTGTTAGAAACAGAGAAAGTTCCGAATCCAACCAAAATTACTTTTTCTCCATTTTTTAACGCTCCAGAAGAAGTGTCTAGGAATGAATTTAAGGCAGTTTGTGCTTGTGCTTTAGTAATGCCAGCATCGCCAGCCATTTGAGAGATTAACTCTGACTTGTTCATGATCTAAAATCTTTAAGTGAAAATAAAAATTATCAATAATATAAATTAACGAACATCCTACAACGGCTGTAAACACTGCCCTCTTCGGATATTGCTGAGCAATGTTACTTATTTTAGAGTATACCAATCAAGGTATGAGAGGACTTTGTGAATAAATCCAGTCGATTTGTTAATAAGTGTGGCATGTGCATAGCCTCGAGGCCAGTAATGATATGGGTTTGCTCATAAAAAGACCTCCTTTTTAGTAGTAAATCGTATAAAATCCCTTCTATTTCGGATTGGTTTTGATTTAAAAACATCGGACGAACCGTCTTTTCTGCCAAAATACGTGCGGAAATCGATTGTAAATCGTCTTTAAGGTAAATACAAACGCCACTCGACATCATCTTGTCAAGGTTGCTATTATAACAGGGTGTCCCTCCGCCGGTGGATACGACCACGCTTTTTTGATGTAAAACGGACTCTAAACATTCGGACTCAAGTTGTCGAAAACGGTCTTCCCCATCTTCATCAAACAAGGCCGTTATCGATCTTCCAGAAACATGTTCAATATTGGCATCAAGATCGATATGAGTCAAACCAAAATGTCTGGCGATCTTCTTTCCAAAATGCGTCTTGCCAACCCCCGGAAGTCCAATGAGAAAAAGATTCATGCCTCCAAACTGATTCTTGGGTCAAGGAACGTGTATATAATGTCTACTAGAAGGTTAATGACCACAAACAATGCGGCAATAAAAACAATGCTTCCCATTATTACTGGTAAGTCACTTGTCTCGAGTGCATGAATAGTTAAACTGCCTAAACCCTTCCAACTAAAAATGAACTCAACAAAGAAGGCACCAGCTAATAAAGAGGCGAACCATCCGGATATCGAAGTCACCACAGGATTCAAGGCGCTCTTCAATGCATGTTTGAAATAAATCGTTCGTTTACTCAACCCTTTCGACTTGGCCGTTCGAATGTAATCCTTAGACAAGGCATCTAACATAGAGTTTCGGGTTAGCTGAGTAATGATTGCCAATGGCCGTATACCTAAAGCCAACGCAGGTAATATTAAGTTTTTTAAGGCCAGTTGCTTTCCTTCAAACGGATCAATTTCATAAAGACTTCCAACTACATTTAGGCCTGTATAGGACGATAGTACGTAGCCAAACAACCAACTGAAAATGATCGCCGAAAAAAAGGAGGGAACCGATATTCCCAGGGTGCTGATAAAAAGGAGGAGTCGGTCTAACCATCCACCTTGATTAATGCTGGATATAACTCCAAAGAATAAACCGAGCAAGGTGGCCATAATCATAGCGGCTAAAGCAAGAACCACGGTGCCAATAAACGCTTGTCCAATTAAGTTGCCTGTAGGCTGACCCGTCTGAAAACTTCTTCTTAGATAAGGCAGCTTGATCATCAAGGACTTGTTGGTGGTAGAAATCACGGTAAATCCAGCTACGTCTGGTTTATTATCTTTTTGGTATATCGAAATGAGGGAGAGGTCATTTATAAAAGCAAGGTACTGAGTGCCGAGATCGTCATCCAAACGCAGTTCTTTTTTGATCGCTTCTAAGGTAGATTTATCGGTACGATCCGTAACAAGGATGTCTTCGGGACTTGGGAAGGAGAAACTAAAAAGCCAAAAAACCACGCTGGCTACACTGAACAATATAAGCCCTGCATAGGCGAGTTTTTTAGCAACAAATTGGATCATTCCAATGCTTTCAGTATTTTCTTGAATTTCGGCAAACGAGTGCTCGGCCACACTTTAGTCACAACAGACGTGTCGGTAATCAAAAGTAAACCTGGGTTAGATCGAATAATCGATTTGAGATTGGTGTTGTCTCCATAGTAAAACTCAAATTCAGAAATCTGGTGCTCATGTCTAAATTCTTCTACCTCGTCATTTGAACTTGCTGTCAACGCCCAAAACTCATAGCCTTCTGCTTTCCATTGTTTGGCTAAGGCATTCACTTTTTTCATCGCATCGCCATTCGCTTTTTTAACATCATGAATTACGAGAAGTAACTTGGTTTCAGTCAACCAAAAATCATCAATGTAATTATTGTCCTGGTTCGCGTTGTAAAAGGCAAAATCATGAATAGGAGGTTCATACGCTGTAGCCAGCACCTTCTCATCATTCACCTTCTCGTATTTCCATTCTTTGTAATCTATTTTGGGCTCAAAAGAATTTTTGTCACTGTCGTAAACGACTTCTATCGTTTTTCCACTACCATCTTTGGCCGAATACAGGTACGTCGTTCGAATGTGGGGAGATTGACGCTCACCTTCAGGGACACCCATTGCCTTTTTAATGTCCGTACCTTCTGAATAATGTAAGAAGTCAACAACCGGCAAGTAATGCCTGCAATACATACTAAAGCCAACCATTAGCAAAGTGAGAATAGTCAATATCTTAACACCAAAAGGGTTAGAAAAAACCGGCTTTATGTACTTGCTCCAGAAAAACAGAATGGCAATGAAAACTCCTATAACCACATTTTTATAAAAGGACTCTTCAGGGTTCATTGGAAGAGCATCTCCAAAACAACCGCAATCAGTCACCTTGTCGTATACCCAGGAGTATAAGGTCAAGAACGTAAAGAAGGCCGTAAGGAATACCAGCATCCAGGCCGTTAACTTTCGTTGCCAGCCAATTAATAATGCAAAACCAAGAATAGCTTCAAGCCAACTCATAAAAATGGCAATGAATAGGGCATAGTCGGCAAAGGAGGTAAACACACCAACCAGCCAACTGTCTGACTTGATGTAAGAAGTTATATCACCCTGAATGGCTTGTGTTTGACCTGCAGGCTTACTTAATTCAACTGCCTCCGAAATAATGGCTTCTCCATTTATGGAACTGATAATCTTTAGTTCGCTGCTTGTCCATACGCTATCGGGCGTGACCAGAACCTGGCTAAAAACGACATTTCCATTTTGTAAAACATCCACTTGACTTTTAAAAAGCGTGTCGGAATCTTCGACAACTTCCATGTGCCAGGGTTGCTGTGTAACCGTAAAATCGACCGTCTTCGAAGACTTATGAATGACTCGGGTTGTGCCTTCATTATGCTGATAAAAAGAAATGGTGGTTTCAATCGAGTCTTGCTCAGCCTCAACATCTCCAGCAAATACCGCAAAATATTCTTCTAATTTATAAGAGAAACCTGTTGGGTCATTCAGCTTTAAGAGGCCTGAAAGGATGAACAAAAGTCCAACTAAAACACGACTAAATTGAACCAAATACTTCATAGAGTTTCGTCTTTTCGAATCAAAGCAAATATAGCATAGTTCATCATATCCTGGAAGTTAGCATCGAGACCTTCGGATACAAGTGTTTTTCCCTGGTTGTCTTCTATTTGTCTGATTCTCAGTAGTTTCATTAGAATGAGGTCAGTAAACGTGCTCACGCGCATGTCGCGCCACGCCTCACCGTAGTCCTGATTTTTTTTCATCATTAACGACTTGGTTTCTGTCGTAATAATCCCATACCATTCAATGACTTTTTGCGGGTCTATGGGTTGATCAATATCTGTGTTGTGCTCCAATTGAATTAACGCCATAACACAGTAGTTGAAAATTCCAATGTATTCATTATCAAGGCTTTCACCTACTAAATTTTGGTTGGATTCTTCAACACTTCGAATGCGTTTAGCCTTAATGAAAATTTGATCCGTGAGGGACTTTGGTCTCAAAATACGCCATGCCGTACCATAGTCAATTGTTTTGTTCTCAAATATCTCTCGGCACTTATTCAGTGCCTTATCGTACTGGGCTGACGTATTATTGCTCAAGGTTCTCTTTTTTTGCAAAAATATACGTCGTTTTCATATAGCTATGCACTCTACCAATTATACTATAAACATTAAGAACACACTGTTCGATCTTACATCCCCAAAAGTGATGGGAATTTTGAACGTAACCGACAATTCTTTTTTTGATGGAGGGGAATTTAATACCCTGGAATCCGCCAAAATTCAGGTATCCAAAATGATCGAAGAAGGGGTCGACATAATTGATGTTGGCGGTGCAAGTTCCAAACCAGGAGCGGAAGAAATATCTGTACAGAAAGAAATAGATCGAGTGCTGCCTGTTATTGAATTTTTGGAATCTGAATTCCCACATATCCCAGTCTCTATTGATACCAATCGGGCCGTGGTTGCACGTGAAGCCATTGTAAGAGGAGCAGAAATGGTTAACGACATCAGCGCCGGTGATGACGACGAAGATATGCTCAAAACGGTTGGTGACCTGAGCGTACCCTATATAGCAATGCATAAACTGGGAACGCCTAAAACCATGCAAGTGAATCCGCAATACACTGATGTCGTTGAGCAGGTGTTGTCCTATTTCGTTAAAAAAAATGAGGCTTTTAGTACGTTTGGTATTACGGATGTGATTGTAGACCCAGGGTTTGGATTTGGCAAAACCGTTGAACATAATTACGCCTTGTTGCGAAACCTGGACGTATTCTCAAAACTCCTGGGTCGACCCATTTTGGCAGGATTGTCTAGAAAAGCGATGATCAATAAAGTGCTTGGAACATCACCAGGTCACGCGTTGAATGGAACAACGGTGTTGAACACACTCGCTGTAAGCAATGGGGCAAATATTTTGCGAGTCCATGATGTGCAAGAAGCCAAACAGGTTGTTCGTCTACTGGATGCGTACAACGGGTAATTCGTTTAATTGTTTTAATACAAATTATACCTTTGTCTCATGGCTAAAAAGAAAAAGCTAAGCAGTTTTGGCGATTTAGGTGGTATGGTATTCAGCACCAACCCTGAATTTGAGCAGGAGGAGGAATTCACGGAAGAAGTGTCTATATCAAACAATCAACAAACCCTTTATGTATCATTTGACAAAAAACAACGGAAAGGGAAAGTAGTCACGTTGGTTCAGGGATTTGAAGGAAGTGAGGCGGATTTGTTGAGTCTGGGTAAGTTGTTAAAAAACAAGTGTGGGGCAGGTGGAACGGCTAAAGAAGGTGCGATACTGGTTCAAGGTAATTTTGTGGCTAAAATTATGGAGATTTTGGCAAAGGAGGGATTTAATGTGAAGAAAAAGGGTGGTTAGAATTTGCTTTTGGCATTAGAAGTTTACCTTTGCGTCCTTTAAAATTTTAAGTCGAATAACAAAAAAGAGATTTAATGAGAAATCATCCAATTATTGATCGGATAATCAGCAATTCCTCTGAAGCTTTTCTTAACCTAAGCCCAGACGAATTAATTGAGCATGCACTTAAGAACAACGAAGGGAAGTTAACTGATACTGGTGCATTGGCAGCAGATACAGGAGAATTTACGGGTCGGTCGCCGAAAGACAAGTTTGTCGTTCGCGATGAGATTACAGAAAATACCGTTTGGTGGGGGAAAATTAATCAACCCATAGAGCCCGCAAAATTTGATGCATTGCTTGAAAAAGTGATCAATCATTATACAGGTAAACAGATTTATGTTCGAGATGCGTTTGCATGTGCAGACCCAAAATATCGAATGAACATAGGTGTTGTAACCGAATCGGCCTATCAAAATCTTTTTGCCAATAACTTGTTTCTAAGACCAACGGCAGAAGAAGCGCAAAACCAAACCCCTGAATGGTTGGTAATCGCGGCTCCTAGTTTTATGGCGGATGCAGTTGTAGATGGCACACGTCAACACAACTTTACCATTGTTTCTTTTACGAAGAAAATTATCTTAATAGGTGGTAGTGGATATACAGGTGAATTGAAAAAAGGAATTTTCTCTGTATTGAATTTCACCCTACCTGAGAACGAAGGCGTTTTATCGATGCATTGTTCAGCAAATATTGGAAAAGACGGCGATACGGCTATTTTCTTCGGTCTTTCTGGTACAGGCAAAACGACGCTTTCCGCTGATCCTGAAAGAAGATTGATTGGGGACGATGAGCACGGTTGGGCGAATGACTCAGTCTTTAACTTCGAAGGTGGGTGTTACGCAAAGTGTATTGATCTTACTGAAGAGAAAGAACCTCAAATTTGGAAGGCCATCAAAAAAGGAGCCCTCGTTGAAAATGTGCGATTCATTGAAGGATCTAACCAGGTTGACTACGAAAACACAACGGTAACAGAAAATACACGTGTTGCTTACCCAATTGACCATATTGACAATATTGCCGTTCCCTCAGTAGGTAGTGAGCCAGAAAATATTTTCTTTTTAACGGCAGATGCTTCAGGTGTTTTACCTCCAATTTCAAAATTGACTCCTGGTCAGGCCGGGTATCACTTTATAAGTGGTTATACGGCTAAGGTAGCTGGCACGGAAGCAGGAATCGTTGATCCGGTAGCTACATTTAGCGCTTGTTTTGGTGCCGCATTCCTGCCCCTACATCCGGCAACTTATGCCTCCATGTTAGGCGACAAAATGCGTGCCTCAAACGTAAACGTATGGCTTGTAAATACAGGCTGGAGTGGCGGCCCATTTGGAGTCGGAAAGCGAATGAGCTTAAAAAATACACGGGCTATGATTACGGCCGCGTTAAACGGTGAATTGGCAGACGTAGAATACACGACCCATCCGATTTTTGGTTTAGAAATGCCGGATACATGTCCTAATGTTCCAAGTGAGGTATTGAACCCTCGAAATACGTGGGAGAACAAGGCAAATTACGATGAGAAAGCAAATCACTTAGCGGGTTTGTTTAACAAAAACTTTAAAAACTTTGAAGAGGGCGCTAACGAGGAGATTAAAGCAGCAGCTCCAACTGCTATTTCAGCTTCTTAACCACCCCGTCTAAAAAACTGAAGGCCCATTCACTCTCAAGTGGATGGGCTTTTATTATACGTGTCAAGACCGTTAAACGGGAATATTAGACCTTTCAGAACCCAACTAAGCCATTTAAAAGTTAAATTTGCACGCGAAAAAATAGGTGAATGGATAGAAATTCGATAACTGGGTATGTACTCATCTTTGTAATATTTGCAGGTTGGCTGATGTACAGCTCAAACAAGCAGGAATTACAACGGATTGAGCAAGAACAGCAAGATTCTGTTGCTCAGGTTGAGCATATAAAAGATTCCTTGTATTACCAGGCTCAAAACCCAACGATTGCAGCCAGTACAACACCCTCAGAAGACACGATAACAAGTGTACCAACTCTACCTTCTACAGACACAGTAGAGGGCCAACAAATAGAGCATCCTGAAGTTGGACAACTTTCAGAGCAGTTTTATACGTTGGAAAATGAAGAAATAAAACTTGAATTTACTTCCAAAGGGGGATTTGTCAATCAAGCCGAACTGAAGAACTACAAACGTTCCGATTCTACGGATTTAATTCTCATTGAACCGGGAAAAAGCAGCTTCTCCTATGTTATTCCACTAAATACTGGCTTTGTTGAAACCGCCGCAATTGATTTTACTGTAAAGTCTCAAACCGAGAGTACCATTGTCTTAGAACACAAGTTCGAAGAAGGTGGGTCGATTGAGCAGGAATATTCAATTAACGATAAGTTTCTGGTAGACTACACGTTTCGTTTAGTTAACCTTGATAACCGAATCCATCAGAAAAATACAACGATTGATGTCGTTTGGGATATGGAATTGCCCTTGCAGGAAAAGGCACTTGAAAACGATCGAAATGCATCGACCCTATATTACAAATACAAAAATGAGAAAGGTGTAGACAATCTTTCTGAACGAAGTGATGACGATGATGAGTTGCAAGCCGGATTGCACTGGTTGAGTTTTAAGCAACAATTCTTTATGTCAACCTTGTTGTTTCCTGAAGGCTTAGACGAGTCGGGAACATCAATAATGATCGAAAAACCAGAGGACGCGACTTATGTAGCGCATATGTCCGCCGAGTTTGCCATTCCATATTCATTTGCTGAGAATGATGAGCAGACCATGCAATTTTATTTTGGTCCGAACCACTATCAGACCTTAAAGAAAATGGACATTGGTCTGGAGCGGACGATCGAACTTGGACCCAAAATATTTAGCTGGGTAAATTCTCTTTTCGTAATTCCAATTTTTAACTGGTTGAGCAAGTTTATATCCAGTTATGGTTTAATCATCTTAATCTTAACGTTGATGATTAAGTTGCTCCTGATCTTGCCCATGTACAAGAGTTATTTGTCGTCGGCCAAGATGAAGATTCTGAAACCAGATTTGGAAGCCATTAAAGAAAAGGCAGGAGGCGACATGACCAAGGTACAGCAGGAACAAATGAAACTGTACAAAAGGGTAGGAGTGAGTCCGTTTGGAGGCTGTCTACCACAACTGGTTCAACTACCAATTCTCATTGCCTTATTCCGATTCTTCCCAAGTAGTATTGAGCTAAGACAAAAGAGCTTTCTTTGGGCTAGTGACTTGAGTACGTACGATACCTGGATCAAGTTTGATACCGACATTCCGTTTTTAGGAGATCACTTAAGTTTGTTTACCTTACTGATGGCTTTGTCGTCCTTACTATATACCATCTACAATCAACAGAGCACAGCAGGTGTAAGTAACCAAATGAAGTACATCATGTACTTTATGCCCGTTATGTTATTCTTCTGGTTTAACAGTTACGCAGCTGGTTTGAGTTACTACTATTTCTTAGCAAACATGATCACCTTCGGTCAGAACTTCATTTTTAGCAAATGGATTGTTGATGAAGGAAAGATTAGGAAACAAATGGAGGTCAACAAGAAAAAGAAGGTCACTATCAAGCAATCTAAATTTCAGAAGAAATTGGAGCAGATGGCTAAGAAAAGAGGTGTCGATCCAAAGAAATTGAATCGGAAATAGGAATTAATCCTTTTCCAATCTTCTTAATTTTTTTAACCAATCGCGATTGGTGAGGTCAATTTGCTCACCAAATTGGGTTTCCCAAAATAGGCTTACGGCTCCGTTTATGGGTATGTTCATAAAGGCCTTGTCACGTAAGTGATGGACCAATTTGAGCATTCGAGGACCATTGAGCCATCGAAATAAATTGGTCTGAAGTTGGTGGTCTGTTTTGCTTTGTTTCCTAAAGTTGGTAAAGGCGTTTATGAAGTTTTCCTGGTTGAGAAAGTGAGCAATATCCAAAGGGAGATGTTCTAAGGACAACTCTGTTTCTAATCGTGTTTCCTGAAAAGCTTTAATGAGTAATCCAATTACCGCATATATGTCGGGGTGATACGTGTAATACGTTTTACAAGTTGATTCGTTGTATTTGTCTACAGCGTTTCCGGTTCCAAACGGTACACGGTCTGATTCACGGCTGGATGGAAATACGGTACAGGAATTAATCTCTACAACGTTGCGATATGGGATGAGCTTATGGAGAAAATAAAAGTCTTCCCCCGCTTTGCGTTGATTCATTCCTCCAAATTGCTGATAAACGTTTCCGCGAACGGCCATACTTGATCCAATGGTTTGAAAAGCATACGGATAACCTGTACTTCTCAATCCCTGAAAGTGGTATCTCAAGAACAGTTCGTAGTCAACTATAGCTTGAGACGAAATCATGTCATGTTCAAAATATATCGTTGCCAGGTCTGTATCCGAAATTGCAAAGGCTTTTTCAATTTCCACCAAATAGTCACTACTGCACGTACAATCTGCATCATAACAGACCAAAACCTGTTTTTTGGGGTTGGCGCTTAATGCATAGGCATAGTCCATTCCAATTTTGCGTGCATTCCCAACACCGGCTATCTTTTTTGATTTATGGCTGATGTTTAAAATGAGCAGTTTAAGCCAGCCTGGTTCGGAGTTCGACTTCCACTCCTCTAATTCGGTAATACTCGTTTGGTTTTGGGCTAATACGGCTTCTGAGTCCCATTCTGAACCATTTACGACGACTATGACGGTTACCTCGTTTCTGGGAGGAATACAGTCTGCAATACTCTGAATCGATGAAATTACATCGACTTCGTTATAACACGGTATGATAATAGATATTGAGGTCATAGAGCCTGTTCGTAACGCAATCTAACTAAATTGAGTCCGTCAAATGGAACACGATTCGTTGTTTGCAACTCTGTGCAATCCTGTACGAATTTGGGTAGACTACGGATACAATCGTTTGCGATTCCAACCGTCTTTTGACACATCAAAACAGATTCGATCGTGAAGCCGACTGCTTCGGCCTTGCCAAAATTCAAACGAAGTTGGTTTTATGGAGTAACCGCCCCAGGTCAATGGACGTTTTATGGGGTTCGTTTTATAGTACTCCTGAAGCTCATTGATTTTTGTCTCTAACGATTGCCG
>CAYZWM010000010.1:0-32196 GCA_964482155.1 uncultured Chitinophagaceae bacterium
AAATTCTTAAGGCTCAAACCTTCTGTTGTTGACGTGTTTATAAAGTCAACAGCGAATCCTGCGCACGTATCTTTATGCGTGAAGTCTAGTGTGAATTTTGGATGTTTTGTAAACGTATCCTGAACCGATGCATAGCAGCCACTATCTGTGGTTACCGTAAGTTGCGCAATAAAGGTTCCCGAATCCTGATACATATGTTTCGGGGAGCTCAAATCGCTTGAATCTCCATCTCCGAAATACCATTTATTTTGGGTTATACTTCCCAAACGAACTGTGGATGTATTGGTAAACACACTTGTATCGTTAAAACACACATGGTCTGACTCAAAATCAGCAATGGGTAACGGGTTTATTGTAATGGTTGTATCTATCATGCTGACGCACTGAACCGTCGTCTTTACAAGGAATTTAAGATTGAATGTTCCCGATGTATCATAGTAATACGATGCATTGGTCGCATACTTGGTTGTGTTATCATGGAATATCCATTGTCTTGAAAGGATGGTTCCTCCCGGAGGAGCTTTACTTGAGTCTGTAAAATACACCAAATTTTTCTCGCATTTCAGGCTCACACCGAATCGTGCTTCTGGCATAAAATTAACGCGTACTTCCATTTCCGTAGAGTCGTATGTTGAACAACCGTCAAAAAGGGTTTTGTACGTAAAAAGTGTAACAATATACAACCCGGTATCAGCGTAAGCGTGCTTAACGCTTTGAGCCGTATCGCGATCACCGTCGCCATAATCCCATATCCATTGTTTTACTTTATACTCAGCCTCACCATTAAACTCAGCAGTATCTCCCAGACAAATAGAATTTTGATCTTTCTGTGCCGAATTCGACAGATCAATTTGAGCCGTCAAATCCTTTACATTGGCTCCAGCCGAATATCCATAGGACTCATATCGAGCAAACCCATAGGCAATAGCCAAAAATCCTTCGTTGGCAGACATTTGATGATTCCCTTTGGAAACCGTAATTTGGGCATACGAATAGGATTGGTTCTTAGGCACTTTTGTAAAACTTGCGCTTGCCCCATCAATACGAAAAGACCCTGTACTCACTGTTGGAATGATGACATTGATATAATGATCGTCAATATCTTCATACTCGGAGGAATACACCGTAATTTTTCGTAATGTCTGTTCAATAGGGTTAAGAATCGTCATGGACGGATCTCCGTTACCTCCACATTTCCTGGACGTTTGATATTGGGCAACACATATTGGTTTACCTGCAATGATATATTTAGTTGTACTTACGTCCCTAAGATTATAATAATCTCCTGCGTTCAAAGTCGTCACAGTTGGAGCCCCCGTTTCGTTGTTGATTATGACCGACGTATTATCCTGTGAGGCAATAATTCTTAAATTATCAACCGACCGCCCTTTAAATGGAACGGTAATAAACCGAGTTCCCCATGAGCGAGTTGGATACAGCTGTTGATACAAATTATCTCTGGAATTCAAACCACCACCAGGGCTACCACAAAGCAAATAGGTATCACTGCTTCCTGAATAAACAGCTACCGTTCTACAATTTGCAGTTGAACCCGTATCAATAACTTCAATATGAGTACCGGTAACGTCCTGAGTCGAACCACTGCTTTTGGCTCTTCCCTGATAAACCTCACCAGCATCTAGTGAAATTTCATAACTTTTATTTGCTGCTTTGTCTCCACTACTACCCGATAAAACGACCGTTGGTGTAATTCGGATTTTAGTATCGTCCTTGCTCGCAATGATCATAAACTGAGACCTTCCACCGCTCTGAAGCTGCTCATAAGACATGGCATAATATTCCTTCCCTGTTGTTGGCGTTGGCAAAACCAGTGTCGCATCTGAACAGTATTGATGGTATATATGCGCATAGACCACAATTTTCTCGACGGACGCTACGTGTATCCCTTTACCCTGTATACAATCGGAACACGAAACATAGGCTGTAGAAGTTGGTATTTTTACCAGCGTCATTTGGTTTTTAGTAATCGTAAAATTAGTCGACCACGATTGACCTGGAATGGATACTGTGCCTGTTGTATTGGAGTCTGAAGTAATGTACAGATACATGGAAGCAGAAGTCCCATTTCTGTGTGCCATAAAACCCACCCAAAAATCGGTGCCCTTATTTGAACTGTTTTGTGCTGTTGCACATTCTCCAATAATCAAGAGAAAGCTAAGTGTTAAAGCAACGCTTAATGTCCTAAAAGATAGATTCCATTTCATCTTATTCGACAAGATACGTTGCAACCAAGGAAACGCCTTTTCCATAATGCAATAATTCTTATTTATATATCACCAAAAAAATAGCAAACAGGGTAAGATTTGCTGTCTCAAATATAATGAATTTAAAGTGACCATAATAAGACACAACATACCATGACACTTCTATAACAAAGTGAAAATAACCGTTTAATAATCAGCAACTTACAAAACAGTGATTTTTTCCGTTTTGATCTATAACAGAGTGTTTTTAATTCGAATTTGAAGCATCATAGTTATTCCATGTTGGTTTAACTCCTAAACGAGCTGTCCAAAACGTGCTTAAGCCAATGGCAATTGGGTGTTGGACTTACAAAACTGATCATGGTATTCCATGGTTTTATTCGCTATGGGAGTTCCAATCTCTTTAACCAATCGACACGAGGAAAAGCCCTCGGATTTGGTTTCATAATTCTCCACCCATCGTTGATGAATTTCTTCCTCAACATCTGTCCGAAAAGGGAATATGACTTTATGACGTTTTACCTTTATTCGACTTGGTTTTGGAGTTAGTCGCGCCCGATAACAATTTTGCTTTCTGCAAAGCCATGCGTACATATAGTCACTTTTAAAACTTCGCATCATGGACTGCGACTGCTCTGACCTGGGCTCGAATTTTATTCCCTGCACCATGACGCGATAACCGGCCGGAGTCTGATATATTCGGAAGTAGAAATTTCTAAACCTATTTTCACTCGCCTTTCTAGCAATGTAATTCACTATTAAATCTTCCTCTTTGTCATTGGTTAATCGATAATACAATCGTACAAATAATGGAATAATCTTATACTGCCACATAAAACTGTCTCGATCAATATCGATGAACATGGTATGTGCTGAGTTTAAAACAAATGCACCATATCGATTTCTGGTAATCACATTGGTTTGATCAACTTCTGCTATGATCTCCTCCCGAATATCTACTTCATAAGACTCGTCTCGTTGATAGGCTTCGCCATTAATACGTGCCTTTACCTGATTTGCTCTTTCTTTCGCTTTTTCCAATGCCTCAATCTCCGACACGTTTGACCCGCCATAAAAGGTAAACTCCTTATCCTCTGTACCGACGGTTTTGCCCTCTTCCCACTTTTCGACGTTAAATGATTGCTGATATCGTGCCCAGATTTTGAATATTTTCATACGCCGTCGAAGAACTTAAATAATTCATTACCGGACAAGAAAATTATTCTCACGAAGGCAATTCAACACGTTCTTGTTGAACCCTGTATATACCCAGCGGCGTAAACAATTCCTATCAGGCAGATATTTCTTAGATTCCATTCCAATTGGAATATTTCAATCTTAACCTTTGTCTAAACTATTAATAATCGTAATTTTCGATTGATAAAATACGTTGGCATTATACACAGTGAAAAGACTTCAAAAAGGCATCTCTGAATTTAACGGTATTGGGCTAGATCAGCTCGATCAGGTTTCCCTTATGAAAAGAATGGATGACAAATATGTGTTCCCATTAACCAAGATCGAACCCATTCTAGAAGCGGTTATAGATCAATACAATGTTTTGGAAATCAACAACAAACGTATTATGGGTTATTCAACGGTATACTACGATACCGATGATTTGGAGTTGTTTCGATTGCATCAACGAGGAAAATTAAATCGGTATAAGGTTCGCGAGCGTACCTATGTCGACTCGTCCATTTCCTTTCTGGAGATAAAATTAAAGAACAACAAAAACAAAACCATCAAAACACGAATACCCGTAAGCGAAATCGATACGGGACTCGAAAATGAAAAAAGTGAATTCATATTAAATAACTCTCCCATAAATCCCATGGTTCTAAAACCCAGTTTATGGGTGAATTTTAACCGCATCACATTTGTGAGTAAAGCGAACAATGAGCGGGCCACCCTGGATACAGGTTTACATTATTTTTTTGCCGGCAAAGACGTTTACTTGCATCAGGTAGCCATTTTTGAAACCAAGCGAAACTTTGACTTAAAACGAACCCCTATGATGGGGGCATTAAAGAAAGAGGGAATCCGGCCAAGTGGCTTTAGTAAATATTGCTTTGGCATACCCCATATATATCCTAACGTTAAACGAAATGCGTTAAAAAGGAGATTCTTAATGATTGATAAAATTGAAAACAATAAAATTAGTACAGCATTATGAGCGAACTTGAATTATTCGGCAGGAAATTAATTGACGTACCCGATATAGGCGACCTTCTTTTCCTATTTGCCATAGACTTTTTATTTATTTATCTCATTATTCGCTTCGTATATCTACGAATGAGTAACAACAGGGAGTATATTTTTACCTTTTTTATATTCAACATCGTCATTTTCTTTTTATGTGCCATGTTGAGTTCTGTAAAACTTAAGGTAGGGTTTGCCTTCGGTCTGTTTGCTATTCTTTCCATTCTCAGATATCGAACGGAAACGGTCCCTATTAAAGAAATGACGTTTCTTTTTATCAGTATTACCCTCGCCGTAATTAACTCCCTGGTGAGTAAAAAGGTCTCTATATCAGAAATAGTGATTACTAACGTTGTTATTGTAACCAGTACGTTTCTGGTGGAACGGCTTTGGCTAAGAGGCTCTACCCATTCTCAAAAGATCAAATACGAAAAGATCGACTTAATTCATACAAACAAGAGGGAAGAATTAATATCTGATCTCAATGAGCGTTTAGGTAGGGAGATTAAAGATTTAGAAATTACGTACGTCGATTTTATGACAGACACGGCTACTATAAAGATATTTTACGATGCCCCAAAAGATGATTAAAAAGAGATTGAGCTTCTGGACCAAAACCACTATGCTGTTATTGGCCACCTGTATCATTTCTCCATGCTACGGACAGACTATAGACAATACATGGGGTACGTGGACGTCTATAAAATTCCAAAAGAAACTAGACCGCGGCTTTAAACTTTTTATAAGCCCAGAGATTCGCACATCTAAGCAACAAATAGACAAATACATTGTGCAGACCGGGTTTTCGTACAAACTGAATAAGAATTTCAGTACTTCTGCTATTTATCGTTTCACCTCGGAGCAGAAGAAAAAAGGGCCGCATAATTACGGCCGAATTGGTCTAGATGTGAAAGGTCAGGCCAAAATGGGTCGATTTAAGCCTCAACTTCGCATTCGGTATACCAATATTGTAGATTCTGATGATGATGAAAGCACTCGGTACTTTAGATACAAAGGAGGGGTAGATTACAATATTAAAAAGAGCAGCTTTTCTCCATTTGCCTATGCCGAAGCTTTTCAAAAATTAAACGGCATTGGTCTTACAAAATGGAGATATTCGCTTGGAACGGAATATAAGATTAACAAAAAAAATCTATTTGATATTAGTTATCGCCTGGACAACTTTATTAGCAAAGACTTAAGACGGCATATCGTTAACACAACGTACACCCACAAATTCTAGGCTCTGAACGCCTTATCGAGCAACAACAAATCGTGTTGTTCGATTCCCAATGGACAGGTAATATAAGCCATTGCTTAAATCTGAAACAGACAAACTAAATTTTTCAAAACTGTATTCGAAGCTTGCTTCTCCAACAATTCTCATTGAAGCATCGTAAATCGCCACTGTCGTTAATTTTCCGTCCAACCCAATGATCTCAACATCAATAATATTTTGTGCTGGGTTAGGATAAATTTTAACCGATTGTATTCGTGCTATTTCCTCCACTCCTGCTAATGGATTATCAATTTTTGAAACTCCAGAACTTGTGCCAACCCAGGCATTTCCTCTTGTATCCAGAATCAACTTTCGTACCGTTGGTCCAGCTAAACCATTGCTCGCATCATATTCTGTCCAGGAAGTTCCATCAAACATTACAACACCACCAACCGTGACCAGATAGTCAACATAAATACCCACCCATACATTGCCAAAATCATCAATCTTAATGTCTTCTACAGGATTTAATGTGTCTGGAGCTGGAATCGTTAACATTTGGGTGTAGTTTTTGACCCAATTCCCAGATGCATCTAAAACCGTAATTCCATTTGCCGTGCCGATCCACCTGTTGCCCGCATTGTCTACCGCAATCGCATTAACCACATTGCTCACTAAACCTTCAGCTTCAGAATATGTATTGAATGACGATCCGTCGTATACGGCCAAACCTCCAATTCCTGTACCCATAAGAATATCACCATTCTTATCTTCAGCGCAATAGTTAACCCCACCAAACGGAAGTCCATTTGATGATCCAAACACCTGGAATGTTGACCCATCATAAACCGTGGCGCCATTAAAATCAGAAATCCAAACGTCTCCATTTGATGCGGCCATAATGTGATTAACCCGATTATGTCCTATACCCTCTGTAGTTGTATAAGTCGTCCAATCTGTTCCATCAAAGACACTCACTCCAAAGTCGGTTCCAATCCAAATGTCCCCATCCTTGTCTTGAGCAATCGCCGTTATGGTATTGTGTGGGATATCGGGATGTGACGTAGTGTTGAAAACAGACCAGGTAAGTCCGTCAAATTTGGCCACACCATTTTGGGTCCCAAACCACATATTTCCCTGCTCATCGTTGGTTAGGCACAAGACATCGTTATCGGGTAAGCCATCGTCTGTCGTATAATTTTGGATCGTTTGTGCCTGAACCGTTATTGACACCCAAATTAGTAATGCGAGTAATCCAATGTGCTTTTTCATATGTCTTATCTTAAAATAAATTTCTTTGTAATTACCTCATTACTATTGATCACACTGATAATATACACCCCTCTTGTGTATTCGGTAACATCGAAGGTATAACTCCAAACATCTTTGTGAAGTGTAACGTTTTTGACCTCTTGTGCTGCCAGGTTTCGGATAATCAAGCGGCCTTGTAGTTTCTGATTAAACAACAGTCGTAATGTTCGGGTAGCAGGGTTGGGATATAACGCAAAATCAACGCCTAAGGTACCCAGTTCGTTTTCATCTTCATAGTCGGACGAATTTGACGCATTTGGCGTAGGGTTCATATAGGTAAAATCCCCTGTTCCATTCGGAAACCTCCCAAAACTAACGTCTTCAAGTTGTTGACTAAATGTAATATAGTCCATTGTTGTTCCATCTGGTTTAGTCAGATATACCACATCTCCGGAAGAGGACAATTTGAAATTTGTATGTAATTCTCCATCATTCTCGTCATCATCTGCCCAAACAACCAGATAATCATTTGGACCAATGTCCACGTTGGGGAATGACCATTTCTGTAAATCCTGGGCGTCGTCCGTTAGTGTATAGCCTTCTAAGGAAATGGTTTCAGATGAATTGTTATACAATTCAATCCAGTCATCAAATTCACCCTCTTCATCTGAAATTATGGACGTATTAAACCCACTTACTTCATTTATGACCAGGCTTAAATCGCCATTAATTTCATAGTATTCATGTGCTGCTCTTTCTGGCGAAAACCTGCCTGCGCTATCATTTTCGGCATAGACATAGTAGCGAAACACCGTTCCCTGATTCTCAATAAGGGCTCCGTAAAGCCCGTCATTTGCCAATCCGTCGTTATGAAGCCCGTCGTCCATCATATCAACAACCTTAAACGCTTCCACATTATTGCTTCTGAATTTCAACCAGGCTATTGACGAATACGTGATTTTCGCCTGAACCCAAACGCTATCTCCAGAAATGGTATACGTCGGTAGAGAGATCTCAGGTGCTCCCTGGACTCCCGGATACGTAGAGAGGTATATCGCTCGATTGGACATTAAATCCGTAATCCCTGGATAATCCACCAGGTCCTTAACGGTTGTATCTAAATTCGAAAGGAAATCGTCGTAGCCATAAAATTTGTTCACGTCTTCTTGAACATATTCATCAATAACCGTTTGCATGTGTTGCGCTCGCTCCTTATATGAATTATCTGTAAAATTCTCTTCCACCAGGGTTCGGATATGTGCTAGATATTGCCTCCTATAGGTATCATTTTCGAACAAGTTTCGCATGAGCGATCTCGGGTAGACTGAAACACTTTTGTAATGTGAAAGAGGATCCATAGTCTTCGCATCGGAAACGGTAAATCCACGAAAGAAATCTGACGCATCCGTTAGCCGATAGCTGGCGAAAGACTGATTCAAATCCCATATGATCGGGTTGAACAATCCAGCATCGTCTTTATACAAATAGTAATTTTGAGCATAACCGATGTAACTATCAAAATTGACCAACACATAGTTGAATGCATGCATCCAAAGTGTTTGATCTACATTCAAAATGGACTCAATTGTATCCGGATTGGTATTTAGAACATCAATCAGTTGGAGCAGGTCTTTCCAACCGGCATCTGATTTCTTATCATACAACCCATAGTAGTCTACAGAGTCGGAGCCAGGTGTATTGCTTAGATTACAATTTTCCCCGTTCAACTGTAAGTTTTCGGGGTTGCCCTTAAAAAAAGCGTTTCCTGAAGAACCAAAGTGATTTTGAAGGAAGGTTTTATTTACCGGCTCGACATTCGTGTATACTCCCCAGAATGTATCATTGATATAGACATTGGCAAAATTGGCCCGAGATGCGGGCATGTATTTGCGCGCAATTTCATAAGACAGTGTTTCACGTATAAACGAAGGGTCTTGAATAACGTTACTGAGTTTCAACTTATCTATACCTTGATAAGATTGATTTTTGACATAGTCAAGTTTGATATTAAATGGGTTTTTCTTTCGGTCTATACTGACCGAGCTAAATCCCTTATATCGCACACCAACGCTGTCAAACCGTTGACCATCGATAACAACCGATGCCAGCATTCGTTGCTCTTCGCCCTCTATATAAAAGCTATCCAACACATCGTCCCAGTTGGTTAACGAAAAGTAGAGTCGAACATCGCGTACCTCATTTATATCGTAGTAATTAGACTGCCCAAACGACATATTTACACAGCCGATAATAATCAATAGTTGAAGGAGGCTTCGTTTCATTATTACCTACTTCATAAGCGCTACTTTCTTCGAAGTCACATGTCCATTCTCCATTACTATATGAACAAAGTAGTGCCCATTTACGAAATCGGATAGATCAAATTGGGACGCATCTGATGTCTCCAATATTGTGCTGCCATAAACGTTGGTTACCCAAATATTGACGTTCTGTTCATCTTCTAAGCCTGTAATTTCAAAAACACCGGTTGACGGGTTTGGATAGATGTTCACGTGTATCGCATTTTCCAATGTTGCAATTCCAACAGTTCCACATCCGTCTACACCTAGAAGGGCAACAGGGCCTGGATCGTTACACTCGTAGCGAAAAGCCTTTGAAGGCCCTTCACTGTATTGCCAAACTATGGTTCCTGTCGAATCCACTTCGTACATATACTGTCTGGAAACATTGACAAACGTGTTTCCATTACTCATTCGATCACTGGCTGACTGCCCACTTGAATTGGCCTCACATTCGTGTCTCCAATCCTTTACAGCAGGTCCATAAGACGTTCCATCCCAGGTATAGTTGAATCCATCTACTGGCGGATTAATAGCGTCTACTACCGACGCATCGCTTGTTCCTCCAGAGTTGTTAAAAAACTGAATATATCCTGCATTGGGTCGACCTTCTTTTACCCACCTTGGATCATGCACCGCATCAGGGATGGTTTGTGCATCAGACGATCCATAATTTGCTGGATTTCCCCATCTAAAAAGGAAGTCTCCGCCTTTCCCAGAATTCCCGCCAGAATGAGACGCTGCTTCAGCTGTTGTGGTGCTGTGGTCTATGATAAAAATTTCACTAGCGAATCTTGAAGAAAAGACAATCTGGTCGAGTGTTGGATTATAGTCGAGGCCATTCACATGAAACCAATCGCCACCTCGCTTTCCCCCACCACCTTCTATCACATTAATATCCATCAACTCGGGATGATCATTTACCACACCATAATTGTCCTTGGTGTTATCGTAATCCTGAACAAAATGATCCCAAATATGCCATTCCCAAACTATTTTCCCACCTGATCCGTCCTGTTGGACTTCAACGATTTGTACCGGCCATTTATCGCCAGTCGTACTGACACCAGCTTGGGCCAATTCCGTATCTGATTTTACTTCCCAGGCGGTAAGTAGAACATTGCCATTTGGCATTAAACATAAATCGTGATGAGATACATGATCTGCATTCGAGTAAACAAACTCCCAAACTATATTGGCATCTTTGTCCAACTCCTGAACCATCCCACCTATAGCTGCCCCAGTTAAGATATTACTGCCGTATACCCCTCCCCGAACAAGGTTTCCGTCGTCGGTTAAGGCGAGTGCGTAGTTTCCGTTTACATTGCACGACCAGGAATGAGCAATGCTACCATCTTTGTCAATTAAATAGGCTGTTTTGCTGTTTTGTGAATTGTAAAGGGCATAGCCATCGAATGATTGTGAATAAGCCAACGTACCTGAAAAGGCAACAAGCAGGGCCACTGCTATTGAACGAAATGTAGTATTCATATAATGAGTGTTTAGAATCTGTATTGCGTTAGACAAACGAATGCTTTGTACCATTCCATAAAAATGGAAAATTAAACATTTATTTACGTTCTCTTAACACCATTAATCAAATCAATGATTTACAAATTAGGCCTCAACCATTTCTCGGCAACCTTAATGTCTTCACCTTTTCGGGTTGCATAGTCTTGCAATTGGTCTTTACCGATCCTTCCAACTGCAAAATACTTACTCTTTGGATGAGCAAAATAGAATCCAGAGACCGATGCTGCCGGATACATTGCAAAACTCTCTGTTAGTTGCATACCGGTATTTTCCTCAACCTTCATTAAGTCCCAAATTTTCTGCTTCTCGGTGTGATCTGGACAAGCTGGATATCCAGGAGCAGGCCTAATGCCCTGGTATTTTTCTCTGATTAAGTCTCTATTTTCGAAATGTTCCTGAGCGGCATATCCCCACTCTTCCATCCGAATGCGTTCGTGTAAATATTCCGCAAATGCTTCAGCAAAACGATCAGCAATTATTTTCACCATAATTGCCTGATAATCATCATTGTCTTTATTGAATTCTTCAGCTATTGCTTCAGCTCCGTGGATTGTTACCGCAAAACACCCCATATGGTCGTTGTATCCTTTAGGAGCAACAAAATCAGCAAGTGACAAATTAGGGATGTTGTTACCCATTTTCCGTTGTTGTCGTAGGAATTGGAAGTCCATAACTCCGTTATCGGTTGTAATCTCTATCGATTCGCCTTCCCCCTGTGCAGGAAATAACCCAGACACACCACTCGCAGACAGGCTTTTATTCTTAATTATTTGATCAACCAGATCCTGAGCTTCATTAAACAATTTCGTTGCTTCAACTCCTACGATCTCATCATTCAATATTTTTGGGTATTTCCCAGCAAGCTCCCAGGCCTGAAAAAATGGTGTCCAATCGATATATTTTCTCAGGGATTCTAAATCAGGCTTCCACGATTTTATACCAGGTGAATTCGGTGGAATAACGATGGACTCGTTCCAATCGATTTGAAGTTTATTCTCTACTGCATTCGTATAGGGCAGTGTTATTTTAAGACTTTGTCGTTGGGCGTGTTCTATTGCCAACTTTGCGTATTCCAATTTGTACTTTTCAGCGGTCTCCGCTTTTCGTTCTTCTGAAAGAAGAGCCCCAGTTACTGGAACACTCCTCGACGCATCTAATACATGAATAACAGATTGCCCATATGATGGTGCAATTTTAACGGCGGTATGTACCCTCGAAGTGGTGGCTCCTCCTATTAAAAGAGGTGTTTCGAATCCGAGTCTTTCCATTTCAGAAGCCACATAGACCATTTCATCTAAGCTTGGAGTGATCAGTCCACTTAGTCCAATAATATCAGCTCCAATTTCTTTGGCCGTCTTTAATATTTTATCTGCTGGTACCATCACGCCCAGGTCTACAATTTCATAATTATTACAGGCCAGTACAACACCAACAATATTCTTTCCAATATCATGAACATCTCCTTTCACCGTAGCCATCAGAATTTTCCCACGTGTGCTCCTGGCAGATTTTTCGTCTTCCAGATATGGAAGTAAATAAGCCACAGATTTTTTCATCACTCGAGCGCTTTTTACCACCTGAGGAAGAAACATCTTTCCCGCACCAAACAAATCCCCAACAACGTTCATTCCGTCCATCAGAGGGCCCTCAATTACCTTTATCGGCGAATCATATGAGAGTCTAGCTTCTTCTGTATCTTCATCAATATAATCGGTTATGCCCTTGATTAGAGCATGAGATAATCTCTCACTTACCGGTTGTTTTCTCCAGGTTTCATCCTTCTTATTTACTTTTCCTTTCTGTATAACCGATTCGGCAAAATCGATCAACCTTTCTGTGGAGTCAGGCCGTCGGTTGAACAGAACATCTTCTACTCGTTCAAGCAGGTCTTTCGGAATCTCGTCATATACTTCAATCATACCGGCATTAACAATGCCCATATCCATACCAACCTTAATCGCATGATACAAGAATGAGGAATGCATGGCCTCTCTCACGGCATTGTTCCCTCTAAAGGAAAATGAGATATTGCTCACACCACCACTCACCTTTGCATAGGGTAGGTTTTCCTTAATCCATTGAGTTGCGTTTATGAAATCAACTGCATAGTTGTTGTGCTCTTCCATGCCAGTGGCAATGGCCAAAATGTTCGGATCAAAAATGATGTCTTCTGGTGGGAAACCGACTTTATTTACCAGGGTGTCATAACTCCTTTGGCAAATCTCTATTTTACGCTCAAAAGAGTCTGCTTGTCCGGTTTCATCAAACGCCATAACCACCGTTGCGGCGCCGTAGTTTTTTATTTTTCGGGCGCGTTCAATAAATATCTCCTCTCCGTCTTTGAGACTTATTGAATTGACAATACCTTTTCCCTGAAGACATTGCAAACCAGCTTCAATGATCTCCCATTTGGAAGAATCTACCATAACAGGCACTTTGCATATATCGGGTTCCGCGGCAATGAGGTTAATAAAATTAACCATGGCCTCCACCCCATCGAGCATTCCATCATCCATATTAATATCGATAATTTGGGCTCCGTTCTCCACTTGCTGTCTGGCCACAGACAAGGCTTCTTCAAAATGGTTATTTAATATCAAACGAGCGAACTTTCGCGAACCTGTGACATTGGTTCGTTCACCGACATTGATAAAATTTAGATCTTTGGTAACATTTAGTGGTTCTAATCCACTTAACCGAAGTGTAATTACTTGCTTCTTGCTCATTATATATTGCTATTCAAGAAACGACACGGCTTACTGAATTCCGGTATCTGGTCCACCAAAGGTGGATAGGATGTGGCACCTTGCTTTTGTTGCTAACAGGTTGCCAAGACTTCACAGGACCTATTCCCTCCGTCTTTCTTGATAACTCGGGCAAAAATAGGCATTTAACTTATAAAAAAGTCCCGTCTGCCAACTGGCAAACGGGACTTAAATTTATTCAATTAGGTTCGTTCTATCGAATCAATGTCACGGTTCCACTAACTGGATCCCCTCCATCATTCACTTCTCTGTTTTTCAACTTGTAGTTGATTACATAGAAGTACGTTCCTCCAGGACATCTGGCCCCTTTGTTCATGATTGTTCCATCCCAACTTTGCAACGGATCAATGGTCTTAAATACCAGCTCTCCCCATCTGTTGTGGATGTTTATCTCAAACTCTTCCCAACCTTCAATGTCGATTACAAACACGTCGTTCAAACCGTCGAGTTGATCATCGTTCGGAGTAAATACATTGTAAGGAACAAACTTGATAAAGAAGTCATTCTCTATCGTATTACAGAATGTATCGGTACAACCTATATCGTTGGTTGCTACGATGCAAATCTCAAACGTTCCTACAGTCTCTCCCCAATTGTAACATACACTTTCATCTAAACTACTGGTGTATTCGATTGTGGTATCTCTTGTTTCTGTCTCAATAAACCACTCGTACGATGTAGCTCCTTGTGAGGTATTGGTAAAACAGAAGTCTGGCTTGTCTTTGTCAATAATGTCAAAGCCTGCAACCACTTCTACAACCGTTACCGATCCATACGCCGTATCAATACATTTTGGCCCAAAGTCTCCTGGATCCAAATCGTAATTCGGAATCAACTTCACATCGTATGTTCCTGGTGTTGTATAACTATGCGACACAAAGTTTGTCGGATCTATTCGAGTTGCGGTATCGCCATCTCCAAACGCCCATTGATAATACGTGTAAATTGTATCTGAGTTGCTGGTAAACGTTACCAACTGATCTGGACAAACTACCGTATCTGATATCTCCAATGTAGCTGGAGCTAATGGTCGTACAATTACCTTGATTCTTCTTGGAATCTTACCATCTTTTGAGCTTGTATCTGGATATACCCGAGTACATGGTGGCTTGCCTGCCTCCACTTCATCTTCCATAAACATATTCAGGTAGTATACCCCAGGATCGTTATACTGATGACTAAAGATTGCATTGATATCTTTCGAAGATGATTGTGAGTTAGATGAATCTCCCCAAAACACGACCCAGTTGGGATCGTAGATCGGATCAATACTCGTATTGGCCAGATGGACACTATCACCCACACAAATTACAATCAAATCATCACCCCAAACACTTCCTCCATCAAACTCAAATCGAGGTTGAGGACCTGCTACGAAAATTCGTTTCTCAATAGAGTCTTCACAGCCTAACAGGGTGTAAATTTTAAGTTTTACGGTAAACCATCCACTGGAGGTGTAGTCATGTGAAGGATTTTTCAAGACACTTCGGACAGAACCATCTCCAAAATTCCACTCGTACCAAACTGTACTATCACACGGATCATAAACTCCATTTGGACAGGTATCTCTACCCCTACATGGATCAAAAACTAGGGACGAATCGAAGAACGAAACAACTCCATCACAAACATCTGTTCCTGCATTCAGGTTGGTTTCAAAGTTTGCTTTTGCTCCAGTTACGAATGCCGTTACGAATGCCGTATCTCTACACCCTGTCGTATCGTTCGATGCAATGGCAATTATATATTCGCCTGGGGTATCGTATTGATGGGAGAAACTAATGGACCTGTTAAAATCATCAACTCCATCGTTATAGTCCCAATCTACCGATTTAGTTTCGAAACTACCGTCGGCGTAACGATCTGGATCTTCCCAATATGTATTTGGATCAATTGGATAAAAATCAGGAAAACTCATGCCCGCTTGCCAGTATCGAATACTGTCGTACAATCTATGAATCTGATTTTCACAAACCGCTTCTTCAACCAATTTAAACTCGTTCAAATAGCCAACATTCAAGAAACTTGCTGCGGTTTTTTCACATCCCACGCGATTATTAAGGCTAAAGTTTGGCGTCATTTTACCGTTGGAATTTACCATAACGGTATCCCTTTTAGTTGGATCACAGAAGTTTAATCGAACCTCAGGATGCTGATAGGTAAACTTATATACTCCAGGAATAACTGACCCTTGTTTATATACCGTGTCCATGGCAGTTAGGTCGTATGGTGCGACTAAGGTATCATAGCCTTGCATTGAGGTATCTCTAAAGTGCAATACCTGTTCTATAATAACCGAATCGGTTTGAGTTAAATCGGTGTACTTGTATTTGTACTCTCCGTGCTCAACTACATTTTCGTCTATGCCTTTTAAACCAATTATGAAGTACTCACTAATACCTGTTGTATCAATACAACCAAATGTTCCATCGCCAAGCATTAAAGCCAAGTCTTCTGCCGAAACATCCTGAGGGTCTAAATTCAATTGCTTCAAGATATCAGTGATAATTTTATCAGCTTGATATGTGTTTACTTCCTGAGCCCAATCATGATAAATTCGAGTTACAATGGTATCTAATGTTTCATCTCCAAACAATTCATCCAACGTATGTCGTATTAGATAATTGAATTTCCATTTATCTGAACTGCTCCATGTTACATCTGCATCATTTCTACCTGGTACAGGTCCTTTGTAATCTTTGAAATAATAGAACTCTTCATAGTAACCAGACAATCGATCTGGATAACCCCAGTTCCATCGTAAAGCGGCAATACTATCCTGACGTGGATTAACCAATCTAAAGTAAGCCGTTTCACCAGCACAAATTGTATAAGGCACTGTATTAGGAATCAAAATATCGAATTGAGCATCCAAATACTGGTATCTAAACATATCGCTATAGAAAGCTGTATCTGTACATTCTGGAGCTATTGGAGTTCCTGTACCATCTACTCTTGGTGGTCCGTTACCCACAACCAGGCCAATAGTAAAAGATCCATTAGGACGTTTGCTCGGATCGCTTCCAATCTCACCAGAAGTATACCCTTTTACAAACTTAGTTCCCCATGCACCAACGATGTCGTATGGCAATACAAATGGGATTGGAATACCTGGAGGAGGGGGAGCTAATACTCCACCGCTGTTGTAAGCTACCCAGTTCATTGGTCCAGTAAGTGAATCGTAGTTAACTTCAAACCACTGCTGCGTACAACCTGGTTTGGTCTCTCCCATATCGAAGGTTAAATAGTAATTCAATTTGTTCCCATCCAATGGACAAGGAATACCTGACTCCCATTTCAACCCACGTGCACTTGGTGGTATTAAGGCCAACGAGATATTGTTCGAACTTTCACACTCAAATGGATGTACCGTATCTTTATGAAACAACGTAACCGAGTTACACTGAGCTCTTGTTTTATAGAAGAAGTTTCTGTGATATACTGAGTCAATTACCACTACCTGACGAGTTACGGTTGTTGCCTTACCATTTATGATGGTATCGATAATTACCGTACTGGCTCCTGCAATTGTTTGCTGAGCGGCATTGACTATCATTTCCGGCAAGGAGATAATAGAATCACCTTTTTCAATTTCAAATTGCTCATCCTTCTTGATCGTTTCTTTCTTCGGACCTGTTACGGTTCGATAGAAACCATTTTGAAGGTTTTTGATTTTAACCGTCACTCCGGCTGGAATGTAATAATCGTGATCTTCCCAAATTACGGTACTTTTAATTAGACCGTTATTTATAGAATCAACACCTTTATATACCGTATTTGGTCTCCATACCTTTAAGCGATAATTATCTCTAAACTCTATTTCAGCATATTTCGTTTGTGCTGTTATGGTTACAGTATCAATTTTTGATACTCCAAAAGAGTCTACGTAAGGTATTTCGAATACAGCCGTTGTATCCCACGGAACAAACAACACAACTTCTAGAGGTGTGTTCACTGTATCGGCGGCATAAACCTGCACTTGATAACATTGTCTGGCATTACGGCTAAACAAGGTTCGTGCTGCAGGGTTACGGTGAAATTGCCCATTGTTATTGTATTTGTAAATTTGATCCCATGGTGTATACCAATGGACAGGGAGGGTGTCGTGTGTAAAATTACAATTCAACCCAATATTTTTATTTCGCTTGGTATCCGTAGTACACGGAGGAGCAAAATTGTCTCCTAAGGTCCACAATCGATACGTGTGATCTCTGTTCCGAACCTGAGGGTCGTTTGCAAAAATGGTTTGATCACCTGCACGTGTAGTCTCGTTGAAGTTAAACACAAACTGTCGTCTGCCGTTAACTCCACCAATAACTCTAGCCCAAAACTTGATGGTATCACTGCTTCCGTTAACAACGAAAAAAGAATCCAACGTGGCATCATACCACACTTTATTCCCACCAATATATAAAACTTCAGAAGGACCGTATTTACCCTTAAATGTATCTGTATTTGTTTTTGAACTCCTCAAGTTACCATAAACGTATATACTATCTTTTAGAGTAACTGGGTGTTGAACAATTTTAAAAGACTCTCGAAATGACATAAAGAATGAATCCTCATCCCAGTAATTTGGATCGTTATGGTACCAACTTGAATTGTTTACAAAATGCACACTATCAACAATAGTACACTGATACTTTTCTTTTTCAAGAACTCGTACAAATGGAACTTCAATAGTTGATGCAGGTCCAACCTTTGTAATCGTATCGAATATCATAATGTCACAAGGTCCAACCACAATACGAAGTGAAATCATCCAGGGTCCACCACCATAAGTATGGCAAGGAGTCCATGTTCTATCATTGGTATTGTTAGGCCCAGATGGTGGATCACCAAAATTCCATAAAAAACGAGCCCCAGGTACGGGTCCAGTCGAAAGTTTAAAACACGTTTCTGGATCGTCTGTACACGCAGAATCTTTATCTGCTACAATCTGTGGTCTTAACTTAATGGTTGTTGCTGCATTTCTAAACTTAAAGGTTTCTGAACAGCCAAAACGAGAAGTAACGGACAAGGTTGCATCAAATGTCCCATTCTCCCGGTACCATCTTTTAATTAACCCATCCAGGTCTTTACCCGTCCAAAAATGTGTATTTGTAACAGAGTCTCCAACGATCACCCCATTACCAAAATCAAACACGAATTGACCAACGTCTTTTAACCCAATAAATTCATCCGGTTTTGCTTTCCAATCGACATAGGTCTGATTGGTAATCGTAGCCATAGCCGAATCACATTTCACTGGTTTGTCACTTACAATTTTTACCCCAAGTTTTGGAAATACACGAATCGCGCTATCCAAATAATGCTCAGTTACACAACCGTTAGCATCCTCCAATTCAATTTTCAGATTAAACCATCCCCCTTTTGGGTCAATTACCGTATGGCAAATGGTATCACCCAGCCCTGGGTTAATTTTATCATATTTACTACCATCTCCAAATAGGTAAGTACGTCTAACTATTTTACTTCCTGGAGCGGGCGTACTGCTATCAATATAGCAAAACCGATTCCCATTAAAACATTGCTGTTTTGAGTTCATAAGGATAGGTATTGCAATTGGACTAGGCTTAACGACAATCGTTATAGTCTCATCACAATTCCCTGCAGCCCCAGATGCCTTTAACGTAACAGTGTACGTGCCTGACACCGTAAACACAAACAGAGGGTCTCTGTCATTAGAGGTACCGACAACTGTAGGCGTGGCGTCCTTAAACTCCCAAGCGTACGTTGTAAATCCAGGCGCATTCGCCTTAAATTGAATTGCCTCGTTAACACACTCATTACCTGCTGCGTAACTCGGGTTACATTGTGCTTTAGCCGTATTTACCTGACCCAATAGCAAGAGCATTGGGGCAATCAAATACGTTAAAAGTTTTAATCCGTTCTTTTTCATTTTTGTAAACATTCTAAATCGGGTATAAAAAGTATGCAAGCCCGAATTATTCAAGCTTGCTATATTATCGTTATTTATTGTCTTATTCAAATTAATTTTCTATTCTAACAGGGTTACTATCCCACTTTCCTTTTTCGTATCTCCATCACACGTGTACACAATCTGGTACGTATATTTTCCTTGAGGCAACAATTCTCCTTGATTATATTGCTTCCCATTCCAACTTTCATCCTGGTTTTGGGTCTCAAATACAATAGAACCTGTAGCCATATTAAATATGCTCAACCAGTACTTGTCTACCGGTGGTAATTCAATTACGAATAGATCGTTTATCCCATCTATCACATAGGGTGTAAATACATTTTTGACGACAACCGTTACATCACATACGGATGGGATAACCGCCAACCGTTTGGTTGTATCCATACATCCATTTACATCTGTTACGATATGAACAATAGTCACTTCGGTATTGGAAGACTCACTAATTAAGGTTGATCCTCTATTTTCTTCAACCAGAAATTGGTTTACAAACCATTGATTCTTGCTCCAGGGATGACTTGCATTTGCTAGCAGTTCTTGTCCTATTGACTCAACCTTAAAATCTGCATTTGCAGAACCTACCTCAATAGTCTTATTCAATTCAAACGGCTCTTTGTTCTCATTCAGGCCAGTCACTTTAACCGTATGGTGACCCTTGTTTTCAAAGATGAATCTTGAATTAAGTTGATTAACTCCAACTCGCTTACCGTCTAATAACCAAACGATTTTACCAACCGTTTGATCAGCTCTTAACTCAAAATTAATTGATTGACTAACACAACATGTTGACGTTGAACTCCAAAGTTCAACCTTGGATTCGATCACATCATGTGCTTCAATACCAGTATGAGGTTCATTGGTTTGCACATCATTCGTAGTGGCATGATCACCAATACTTCCTACTGATTCATCTCCAGCCTGGGTATTCCCAACTTCGCTGTAGTTATTATCAGTATTGTTCTGTTCCACATCATGGTCCGAATCAACCACACTATTTTGTACGTCTTGTAATGGAGTAACTGGTGTTGTCGGAGTAGATGTATTACCCATATCTACTTCCTGTACGTTTGCAATAGGTTGTTCTACCGCCGTTTGCACAACGTTAGGCAACGTCACATCTTTCCCATCTTCCTTGCTGGTAAGAACTACGATAGATGTTATAATAATAGCTGCTCCACCAATAATGGCTGCACCCTTAAGTCCTAGAATTTTAGATAGAATACTTGTAGTAGCCGTGGTAACACCACCTGATGTAGCACCAGAAACTCCTTGCCACACGTTTGGTGGCACAGGAGCAGATGTCCCATTTAACGCCTGCTTAAACAGCTCGTCAAATTGCTCTATGTTCTTGTTACTATCCAATTTGAGTATTCAATACTTTTTTTTGTAATGCCAAACGTGCTTTATACAACTGAGTCTTACTTGTACTCTCTGTTATATGAAGCATGCTCGCAATTTCTTTGTGACTAAACCCATCAATGATATACAAGTTAAATACACTTCTATATCCATCGGGAAGTGATCTAACCAACGCCATTAGGTCGTCCATTTTTAATTTTTCAAGGCTTTTCGGATCTACTGGATAATCAGGCATCTTGTCTGTCGTATTTTCTTTCATCCTACCCTTCTTTCGAAGAGCTTCTATAGCCGTGTTGGTTACAATTCTTCTGCACCACCCTTCAAATGAACCCGAAAACCTGAATTTAGACAGGTTGTTATAAATACGTATAAACGCCTCCTGAAGCACATCCTGTGCGTCCTGATCCTGACGTGTATATCGTAAACTAACTGCGTACATTTTTGGCGATAACTTATTGTAAATCAACTCAAAAGCACCATGGTCTCCTTGCAAACACTGCTCTATCAACTTCCTTTCCGTATCTTGTTTGCCGATTGTCATGTAAGGGATTCATTCCATTCGCTTTTGTACATAGACGTAAAGCGTTTAATTTAGGTTGCCTGTGCCATCACTTTTTTTAATATTTTTTTTAACGCTGGTTCGCAATGACCTTCTCAACAACGTGCACAAAAGTAGTTGACCCGATACCAAAACAAAAGTCCCGACCACAAAAGGCCGGAACTTTGTTCATACACTTCGAAAAGAATCTTATCTACCGTATTACCGTTACGGTTCCACTAACGGGGTCTCCTCCATCATTCACTGCTCTGTTTTTCAACTTGTAGTTGATTACATAGAAGTACGTTCCTCCAGGACATCTGGCCCCTTTGTTCATGATTGTTCCATCCCAACTTTGCAACGGATCAATGGTCTTAAATACCAGCTCTCCCCATCTGTTGTGGATGTTTATCTCAAACTCTTCCCAACCTTCAATGTCGATTACAAACACGTCGTTCAAACCGTCGAGTTGATCATCGTTCGGAGTAAATACATTGTAAGGAACAAACTTGATAAAGAAGTCATTCTCTATCGTATTACAGAATGTATCGGTACAACCTATATCGTTGGTTGCTACGATGCAAATCTCAAACGTTCCTACAGTCTCTCCCCAATTGTAACATACACTTTCATCTAAACTACTGGTGTATTCGATTGTGGTATCTCTTGTTTCTGTCTCAATAAACCACTCGTACGATGTAGCTCCTTGTGAGGTATTGGTAAAACAGAAGTCTGGCTTGTCTTTGTCAATAATGTCAAAGCCTGCAACCACTTCTACAACCGTTACCGATCCATACGCCGTATCAATACATTTTGGCCCAAAGTCTCCTGGATCCAAATCGTAATTCGGAATCAACTTCACATCGTATGTTCCTGGTGTTGTATAACTATGCGACACAAAGTTTGTCGGATCTATTCGAGTTGCGGTATCGCCATCTCCAAACGCCCATTGATAATACGTGTAAATTGTATCTGAGTTGCTGGTAAACGTTACCAACTGATCTGGACAAACTACCGTATCTGATATCTCCAATGTAGCTGGAGCTAATGGTCGTACAATTACCTTGATTCTTCTTGGAATCTTACCATCTTTTGAGCTTGTATCTGGATATACCCGAGTACATGGTGGCTTGCCTGCCTCCACTTCATCTTCCATAAACATATTCAGGTAGTATACCCCAGGATCGTTATACTGATGACTAAAGATTGCATTGATATCTTTCGAAGATGATTGTGAGTTAGATGAATCTCCCCAAAACACGACCCAGTTGGGATCGTAGATCGGATCAATACTCGTATTGGCCAGATGGACACTATCACCCACACAAATTACAATCAAATCATCACCCCAAACACTTCCTCCATCAAACTCAAATCGAGGTTGAGGACCTGCTACGAAAATTCGTTTCTCAATAGAGTCTTCACAGCCTAACAGGGTGTAAATTTTAAGTTTTACGGTAAACCATCCACTGGAGGTGTAGTCATGTGAAGGATTTTTCAAGACACTTCGGACAGAACCATCTCCAAAATTCCACTCGTACCAAACTGTACTATCACACGGATCATAAACTCCATTTGGACAGGTATCTCTACCCCTACATGGATCAAAAACTAGGGACGAATCGAAGAACGAAACAACTCCATCACAAACATCTGTTCCTGCATTCAGGTTGGTTTCAAAGTTTGCTTTTGCTCCAGTTACGAATGCCGTTACGAATGCCGTATCTCTACACCCTGTCGTATCGTTCGATGCAATGGCAATTATATATTCGCCTGGGGTATCGTATTGATGGGAGAAACTAATGGACCTGTTAAAATCATCAACTCCATCGTTATAGTCCCAATCTACCGATTTAGTTTCGAAACTACCGTCGGCGTAACGATCTGGATCTTCCCAATATGTATTTGGATCAATTGGATAAAAATCAGGAAAACTCATGCCCGCTTGCCAGTATCGAATACTGTCGTACAATCTATGAATCTGATTTTCACAAACCGCTTCTTCAACCAATTTAAACTCGTTCAAATAGCCAACATTCAAGAAACTTGCTGCGGTTTTTTCACATCCCACGCGATTATTAAGGCTAAAGTTTGGCGTCATTTTACCGTTGGAATTTACCATAACGGTATCCCTTTTAGTTGGATCACAGAAGTTTAATCGAACCTCAGGATGCTGATAGGTAAACTTATATACTCCAGGAATAACTGACCCTTGTTTATATACCGTGTCCATGGCAGTTAGGTCGTATGGTGCGACTAAGGTATCATAGCCTTGCATTGAGGTATCTCTAAAGTGCAATACCTGTTCTATAATAACCGAATCGGTTTGAGTTAAATCGGTGTACTTGTATTTGTACTCTCCGTGCTCAACTACATTTTCGTCTATGCCTTTTAAACCAATTACAAAGAATTGACTAATACCTGTGGTGTCCAGGCAGCCAAATGTTCCATCGCCAAGCATCAATGCCAGTTCTTCATTCGAAATCTCGTTCGGATCAATGGCCAGTTGCTTTAATCGACTATTGATTATTTTACTCGCTTGATTGGTATTTACTTCTCGAGTCCATTCTCTATAAATTCGAGTCACTATGGTATCTAGGGTCTGGTCTCCAAACACCTGATCCAACGTATGACGAATTACATAATTGAACTTCCATTGATCTGAACTGCTCCACATTACATCTGCATCATTTCTTCCAGACACAGGGCCTTTGTAATCTTTGAAATAATGAAATTCTTCATAGTAACCAGACAATCGATCTGGATAACCCCAGTTCCATCGCAAAGCCGCCATGCTGTCTTGTAACGGATTAATTAATTTAAAATAGACCGTTTCGCCAGCACACAATGTATTGGGCATTGTGTTGGGTAAAAGAACTTCATATCTGGCATCCATAAATTGGTATCTAAACATATCTCTATACCATGCTGTATCCGTACATTCTGGAGCAATTGGATTGCCATTCGCATTCAAACGAGGTGGTCCATTTCCGACCACTAAACCCAGGGTAAATGACCCATTAGGACGTTTGCTTGGATCGTTTCCGATTTCACCGGAGCTATATCCTTTTACAAACTTAGTTCCCCAAGCACCTCCTTTTTGGTATGCACGTGTAAATGGTACTGAGTTTCCTGGCGCTGGTGCTGCAAACACTCCACCACTGTTGTAGGCTACCCAGTTCATGGGTCCGGTAAGTGAATCGTAGTTTACCTCAAACCATTGTTGCGTACAACCCGGTGCAGTTTCACTCAGATCGAAGGTTAAATAGTAATTCAACTTGTTGCCATCAAGAGGACAAGGAATACCAGACTCCCATTTCAATCCTCGGGCACTTGGCGGGGTTAAGGCTAGCGAGATGTTATCTACATGTTCGCATGCCATCGGATGCACCGTGTCTTTATGCATTAAAGTAACGGTATTACATGTGGCCTGATTCTTATAGAAGTAAGTTCGATGATACGCTGGGTCTACAACCACAACCTGACGGCTCACCGAAGTAGGTTTACCGTTAATTACGGTATCAATGATGACTGTGCTTGCCGTAGCAATTACTTCCCTCTTTGCATTGACGATCATTTCCGACAAAGAGATAATTGAATCGCCCTTAGCAATTTCAAACTGCTCGTCCTTCTTGATCGTTTCTTTCTTTGGACCTGTTACGGATCGATAGAAACCATTTTGAAGGTTTTTGATTTTAACGGTCACTCCGGCTGGAATGTAATAATCGTGATCTTCCCAAATTACGGTACTGATCACCTCTCCTTTATACACCGTATTCGGTCTCCAAATCTTTAAGCGATAGTTTCCTTTATTTTCCGCTTCGGGATATTTCGTTTGTGCTGTAATGGTTACTGTATCCAATTTTGCTACGCCGAAAACGTCCGTATATGGGACTTCAAATACCGACGTAGAATCCCATGGCACAAACAATACAACTTCCTGAGGTACCCTTACCGTGTCGGCAACAAATACCTGAACCTGATAACATTGTCGCGCATTTTTACTGAACAAAGTCCGAGGAGCTGAGTTCGTATAAAAACGTCCATTGTTACGGTACATATAAATCTCATCCCACGGTGTATACCAATGTACAGGAAGGCTGTCGTTGGTAACATTACAATTGAGGCCTATGTTTTTGTTTCGTTTTGTATCGGTGGTACATGGAGGCGCAAAATTGTCGCCTAAGGTCCACAATCGGGCCACATGATCCTTATTTATCATTTGCCGAACATTGGGTATGGGTGACTGGCTACCTGTATTGTTTGAAAACCATTCAAATACAAAAAGGCGTTTAGCATCTACACCACCTAAGTTTCGCGAATAGGTTGTGGTATCGTTATGGGTGCTTATCACAACAAATGAATCCAAATTACTATCGAAATATACCTTGTTGCCCTGCATATAAAACACATCAGACAGATCATACCTGGCCTTTAGGGTGTCCATATTGGTGGTGGAATTTCTCATGTTGCTGTACGCATAAATACTATCGATCAGGGTAACCGGATGGGTTACTACCCGAAACGACTTCCTAAAGGCAATAAGCACCGAGTCTTCGTCCCAATAATTTGGATCTCCTCTGTAGAATATAGAGTGATTAAGTAAATGTACACTATCCGTTGTGGTGCATTGGTATTTCTCTTTTTCCAACACATAATCATCCGTTGTCTCAATTATTGAGGATGGCCCAATTACGAAGTTGGTATCAAACACCACAATAAAACAGGGTCCTGTCCAAATTCTTAGAGAAGCCATATAAGGACCCCCCCCATATGAATGGCAGGGAGTCCAGGTTCTATCGTCCGTATTTAAGTTGCCCGAAGTTGGATGTCCAAAATTCCAAAGGAATCTTGCACCAGGTATGGGGCCATTTTTCAAAGAGAAACATATCGTAGGTTCACCTGTACAGGTGGAATCCTTGTCTGAAATAATTACAGGATTTACCTTTATATTGGTTGCAGCTGCTTTGTATGTGAAGGTTTCTGAACAACCAAATCGAGAGGTTACTGACAATGTAGCGTCAAAGGTTCCGTTGGTGCGATACCAGCGCTGTATCAAACCATCAAGTGCATTGCCTGTCCAGTACTGCGTATTCGTTATGGAGTCACCAACAATGATTGGTTCATTGCCAAAATTAAACACGAATTTTGCCACATCGTCCAACCCAATAAACTCATCTGGTTTCGATTGCCAATCGATGTAGGTTTGATTGGTAATAGTGGCCATAGTGGAATCACATTTTATTGGAGAATTACTAGAAATTTTGACTCCCAGTTTTGCGAAGACATGCATAGCACTGTCCATATAAAATTCGGTTACACAACCGTTTGCGTCCTCTAACTCTAATTTTAAGCCAAACCATCCCCCTTTGGGGTCAATTATGGTGTGACAAATGGTATCGCCCAGTGTCGGGTTTAACACACTGTATCTCGCACCATCAGTGGTAACCACATCACAACGAATAATTGTACTACCTGGAGCAGGCGTGCTGCTATCAATAAAACAAAACCGGTTCCCTTTGAAACATTGATCTCTCGGGCTAATAGGAATGATTCTGGCAATTGGGCCAGGCTTGACGACGACAGTCATTTTCGAATAGCAGCTCCCAGCTACACCTGAAGCGTCCAACGTGACAGAATATGTACCTGGTTTCTCAAATACATACAATGGGTCACGATCGTTGGACGTTCCACTTAGGTTTCCTCCTGCATCTCTAAACTCCCAATTGTAGGTCGTAAATCCAGGTGCATTGGCTTTAAACTGAATGGCTTCATTCACACATTCGTTGCCAGTTTTGTACGTTGGGTTGCACTGAGCCTTTGCAGCATTTACCTGCCCCAAAAGCATCATAAAGGATGCGACCAAATACATTAATTGTTTCAACTTGTTCTTTTTCATTTTTGTAAACATTCTAATCAGTTTCTTAAATCATCAAGCCCAAATTATATCAGGCTTGAAACAAGACACAGCATGGCCAGACACCTTTTTTGGTGTTATTTTTTTGGACATACTTATGCCGGTTGGATAGTTGCTAATTCTCAACTAGCCATTAAAATGACGATAGAAAATTTTGAGTTTGGTGATTCAGTAAATCACCGTTGACACTCGGTTCGCTCTCACATTACCTGGCGAAGTCAGTTCCTCCCACAAATTACATTGAATGTGCA
The DNA here is from genome assembly GCA_964482155.1 of uncultured Chitinophagaceae bacterium. Taxonomy (GTDB): domain Bacteria; phylum Bacteroidota; class Bacteroidia; order NS11-12g; family UBA9320; genus UBA987. Next base: position 27,505 of record CAYZWM010000010.1, read on the forward strand.
TTGCAAGTTGGTTTCAAACCAGGTAAACGGGTAATTACACTTTCCCGTATTCAATATTTAAATCCTGTGTTTAGGATTAAGCTGCATGACTGTTGCGGAAGCAACTCACCTACTTTGTGTACGTGAAATGGTTATGCAAGGGGTTTATCCCTTTTGCTTTGATTAATAGATGTCAGGTGGTTTGTTTAGGTTGCCTACCTACGTTATTTTTTTTCGATTTTTCGCAATCCGTATTTCTCACTAAGAAACTTTGACAAGTTCTCTGCATAGAAACTAATACTCTCTATGGGCTCAATCATTTCCACACGATTCGTTCCTTCGAGCAGCCGTTTGAAACGAATTGCGGCTATACCTTCTTCCATATTTATGGTAAAACTTCCATAAAACATATGATGATTGAGGTATAACACTTCCTCCATAAATGCATATCGATCCGATTCCTTTTCTGGAATATGACATACGGGTACCAGCACTTGAAAAATTGCGGTTGGTTCTTCTTCCTTAAAGTACTCCCATTGGTTATGGTCAACAGGTTGCCATACATCGAGATAAACCTCTATGTCATTTCTTTCTAATATCCACTGACCGGCATCTTCACATCTTGTGATTTCCGGGTCAACACCAAGGGTTTTGATCGCATCTTCAGCGACGTCGTAAAACGGTTGCAAATCCATCCGGCAAAGATAATAAGCGGACCATGTATTTAACAAAAAAGTCTGAACTCATTTACCCAAAGGTCTGTTTGGATATTATTTCTATAAATTTGAACGTGCACATGGTTTCCAGTATATGAAAAAATGGTCTTCTACAAAATATTTGATAATCATCGTTATGCTCAGCATAATGATTTGTTGTGCTACACTCGGTAACGCCCAAAATTCGTCGAAAGCTGCTAAGGCTTTCGATAAAGCTGAAAAAGCCTATAAAAAAGGGAAGTATGATGAAGCTCCTGCTTTGTACTTGAAAGCCATTCTAGAGGAAAAAAAATTAGGAGATAATATGGACCGAACCTTTTTAGGTAAAGTTCTTTATCAATATGCTGCTCAGTTTTTTATTTCTAAAAACTATTACGGCATGGCATCGGAGTTCTTTTTTTTCTCCGCAATAAGCTATCAAATGGGTGGGGATACGGCACTTGCGGAAGCATCCTTGCTCCAATCGTCCTTCTTTGCCGATTCGAGCCATAAATATCAAAGTCTATTTAGTAACCGGTTTGACTCCATACATAAAGACTTCTTCCGTTTGCCCATTCAATCCATTCTAAGAACTTCGAATGACACGACATGGTTTACCATGAATCTGGGCACAAGAGACTCCCTTGTGAAAGGTTCCGATGGATCGGTAGTCACTATATATGACACGGAAGATCCCAGGCGAGAAGTCGACTATTTTGGTGCAGCCGTACTTGATTCTATTGAATTTGGTAAATCTTTTTGGCATGTTGTTGTAGACGAAGAATTCAAAGCCAAACAAATTCAACTGAAAGAAGGAGATCTGCTTTATGTTAAACTTCTAATAGATTGGAAAATCTCTGATGGTTTACTCATGGAACTCACGAAACTGGGTGTTGTTTTCCGCGATTATTCTGGGCATAAAATGTACAATTATTGGCTTGTTCGGAGTTCCGCAACACCAGCAGTTGAGGATGCGTTGTTTGAAATGATGCGTAATGTGGTACGGCATACCGCCAAAGAGCTGTATGACCCCACTAGCAATGACCATGTGGAGGTGTTGGATTCAGGTGGGTTTAAGGGGGTCAATATGTGGCAAGCGATGGCAGCGTCCACAACCGAAGACATAAAAGTTTTTCTTCGTTTCATTAAAGATTATCCGGGGAAGTACATGGGTCGAAATTTCCGAATTGATGAAACATTCGCCACCTGGATAATTAATAATACCCCAACAGCTGAGGGCGAAGCCGATACGATTTTGAGTCGTTTCAATAAAGTCTCCACCCGATCTGATCTGGATCAATGGTTAGATGTCTCGGGGAGATACTTAGAGGCATCAAATTTTGATTATGGCCAAATTATTAATCCCTTGTATGAACTTATAGACCAACAACTGTTTATGGAAGCCGATAGTATGACCGGTGATTGGATTTACATTACTGAATCTCTTGATATCGACAGTATGTTTCTTGAGTTTAGGTTGGTCAAAGCCTGGATTTCATATAAAATGAAAGAATATGAAAAAGCAATAGAGATTTATTCCAATATTCTTAAAGCGAAACCTAACCATCTTAATGCACATTGGTCGCTTGGACATACCTATCTAGATAATGAAGACTATAACCGGGCTTTAAAACAATATCAATATGTAATGACTCATGCAGATAAGTCGCCTGCAGGTTATGGAAGTTATGGCTGGACCTTATTAAAAATGGCCAAAAATCAAAAAGCCATGGGCTATTTAGAGACAGCTTTCACCATGGACAGTTCGAATGCTACTTACATTATGAATTACGCTCATGTAAATGTGATCATGGGAAATAAAAATAAAGCTCATCGGTTGTATAAACACCTTTTGGAAAACATCGAAAATGAATCAAGTTACTCAGAAGGCGTAATAGCCGATTTTGATTATTTCATAGACAATGGTCGATCCAGTGAGGCCTTCACAATTGAAAAGTCATTCTTGCAAAGTGAATGGGAAAAACATTACCAATACAAGGTGAAGGGCAACGAGTATTTTGAGCAAGGGCAGACACTTGAAACCGCGGAAAAATTTGACCAGGCCGCTGTGACTTTCGACAGTGCCATAGCGAGTGAAAAACAAGGTTTACATGTTCGATACCGTCTGTTGCGAAATTATCTTCGCTGGGCAGCTTATAATTATTATAAATCTGAAAATCACCTGGAAGCTTTGTCGCGGTATCGGGATGCGTGGACCATCAATCGCAATCACCTGAATGACGCAGAACTTGAAATTGATGATCTTGAGATGATTGGTGTGGAGTATTACTGGTTGGACAATAGTTTACAAGAAGACATGTTTGAAAAGATGCAACATGCTGCACAACGTAAATACCAAAACCAACAAAGGAGCAACGACTTATATATGATCAGCATTGGATCAAATGGTCTGTTTACAACAGGTTACGAGAATGCAGAAAATGATGCTCGCCGAATTGCCGAAGTAATAGAAGAAAAGTCGAAATTGGTTTTCGGCAATTCATTTATTTACACCTATAATCAAACTTCAGACACAAAGGACTCCATTAAAAATTCCATTAACCGTATTATTACACGTTCTAAACCAGGTGATTGTTTCATTTTTTATTACAGCGGGTATACGGAATCGGATCAAATCAGAATAAATACCGACACCATAACGAACCAGGAAATATTAGCCTGGCTATCGTCCATGTCAGCCACCAAAAAAATAGTCTTGATTGATGCAGCGAACAGCACATTGGTTTCTGAGTATATCAATACGCAACACGAGATTCAGGGTGAGTTTAGTTCCGAGAGTGTGGTCTTTCTAATATCAGATGGACGGGTTGAAATGCCCAATACATCTGGCGGCCTTTTTACGTCGTATTTAATTGATGGAATAAATGGTGGAGCAGCGACTAACTGGAAACAGGATTTTGCTGAAATAGGAACTACGTCAGACCAAATCGCCTTTATCACCTCTAAAAGCCTGGAAGGTTATATGTACGGCAACATGAGTACAGGCAACCTACAGTTTGATTTAAAAAGCTATAGTTCGGGTGTTGACTTCCCAATCACGTTTGTCAATGCTGTTTCTCTTTCCGTAGATACGGTGCCGCCCATGATTTACATTCCTAACGTCATTACCACAGATGGAAAACGAGGCGGTAAAACAAAAATTATTACCATTTCTAAAAATGTGGGTGGCCAAGCCCTGGATGCAAGTGGTATTCAAGAAATAACCGTAAACGGTCACTCCGTAGAATTTTCTCAAAATGGCAAATTTAACCTCAATGCAAACTTTACTAAGGCCTGGACTAAACTGGTCATTTCAGCCAAAGACAATAGGGGGAATGTAGCCATCGATTCTTTTTTGATTCAGAAATCAGAAAACCAATATGTTGATCCGAATCAACTGTCAACAGCTCAGACTAATTATGCCCTACTTTTTGCGACTAATACCTATGACGAATGGAGTGATTTGGTCAACCCGAGCAAGGATGTACATACCATTGGTGAACTTCTCAAAACTCATTACGGGTTTCAAGTTCATATAGTGGAAGACACGACCGTAGAAGGAATGAAATCCGTTTTATTAGAGTATATGAAAAAACAATACTCTCCACATGATCAGCTGTTTGTTTTTTTTGCTGGTCATGGGCACTACGATCCAAACCGCGGTGGGTTTATCGTTGGCAAGGACTCAAGGCTCAAGGACAACAATCTTTCCTCTTATTTGAGGTTTAAGAACATAAACGACGACCTCAACAACATTCTAGACTGCAAACATATATTTCTTGCTTTTGATGTTTGTTTTGGTGGTGCTGCGTTCAATAAAACGGATGCCCGGAGCTACACAGGATCTTCTTTACAAGATATTTTAGACAACCCAGATAAATTTGTAAAAATAAAATTGGACATAAAATCGAGAGTTTATATGACCAGTGGTGGAATTGAATATGTGCCAGACGAAAGTCAATTTGCCAAAAAATTTATAGAAACCCTACGAACTAAGGGGCGCCGAAAAAATGGTTTG
>CAYZWM010000011.1:0-31339 GCA_964482155.1 uncultured Chitinophagaceae bacterium
TTTACAGTCGATCGATTTGGGGTGGAATTGTGGTACATATGGGTATTGCATGGTTAATGGAATTGGGTGCATATATTGGTAAGCTGAGCGATTCTTAAGCATCAATGATGAAAACCGAAGGGCAAGATTCTCAAAGTCTAAACATCAAAAAGTCTAAACATCTATAAATCTAACCATCTAAACATCAACAGGTCTAATCATCTATTCGTATACTTGTAAACCGTGAACTCATTCTTAAAAACCCCTATCGAATACCTGAAAGGAGTCGGGCCAAATCGGGCCGAACTTCTTCAGAAGGAATTGGGTGTTTTTACGTTTTATGATTGGTTAAATCACTTTCCGTTTCGGTATGTAGACCGAACAAAAGTTCATAAAGTATCTGAGCTTTCTCCTGATTTGCCCCACGTGCAATTGAAGGGAACCTTGCATAATCTTAAAGTGCTCGGTCAGGCAAGGCAACAAAGACTAACGGCAAAATTTACGGACGATTCAGGTAGTGTTGATCTCATCTGGTTTAGAGGAGTAAAGTGGTTGGCGACGGCGTTAATCTCAAATCAAACGTATGTGTTGTTCGGTAAACCTACCCGGTTTAATAATAAGATCAATATAGCCCATCCGGAATTGGAATCTCCAGAAAGTCAGCAGGGCTTAACACAGTTTCAAGCGGTCTATCCGAATACCGAAATGCTCCGTAATCGTAAAATCGATAACAAGGTGTTTCGAAAGCTTTTTGTCGCCCTATTTGAGAATCCTCAGTTTCAAGTGAACGACTTCTTGCCGGAAAAGGTAATCAAGTCGCAAAATCTAATATCAAGGGAACTCGCTTACAAATGGGTGCATAACCCCGGGAATACTCGAGAGATGAATCTCGGATTGGAACGTCTCAAATTTGACGAGTTTTTTGTACTACAAACGTCCATTTTAAGATTAAAGAGCAGCCGTAAGGTGGTTCGCAGTGCCGTGTTTAATAAGATTGGAGATAAGTTCAATGACTTTTTTAAGGAGCAAATGGACTTTGAGTTGACCAATGCGCAGAAACGGGTGATGAAAGAAATACGCGCAGATGTAGGAACCGGGATCCAAATGAACCGACTGCTTCAGGGTGATGTTGGAAGCGGAAAGAGTATCGTCGCCATTTTATCGATTCTTATTGCCATTGACAATGGATATCAGGCCGGGCTGATGGCCCCAACAGAAATCTTAGCCATTCAGCATTACGAAGGTTTTAAAGATAAATTAGAAGCCATTGGCGTAAAGGTTGCCTTACTAACAGGCAGCACCAAAGCCGCAGAACGAAGAACCTTGTTTAAGGGACTGGAAAATGGAGAAATAAACCTGTTGATTGGCACTCACGCCTTGATTGAAGAGAAGGTAAAATTCAAGAATCAAGGCCTGGTGGTTATTGACGAACAACACCGTTTTGGTGTGGCCCAACGAGCCAGGTTGTGGCAAAAATCCAGTCAGCCACCTCATGTATTGGTCATGACGGCAACGCCTATTCCAAGAACATTGGCAATGACGGTTTATGGCGACCTGGACGTATCGAAAATAGACGAATTACCAAGCGGAAGAAAGGAAATAAAGACCGCTCATCGGTGGGAAAGCCATCGATTGCGCGTACGTGGTTTTATTAAAGAGCAGGTAGATGCAGGTAGGCAAGTATACCATGTGTTTCCATTAATAGAAGAATCCGAAACGCTTGATTATAAAAATCTACAGGAAGGCTTTGATCACCTCGTTGATTTCTTTAAACGACCGAAGTATCAGGTTGATATGCTTCATGGTCGAATGAAACCAGAAGAGAAGGAGGCCGTAATGAACCGTTTTAAAGACGGTGTTTGTCAAATTTTGGTGTCAACCACGGTTATTGAGGTGGGTATTAATGTGCCTAATGCCAGTGTTATGGTCATTGAAAGTGCCGAAAAGTTCGGTTTGGCTCAGCTTCATCAATTAAGAGGCCGTGTAGGTCGGGGAACCGAGCAATCGTATTGTATTCTTATGACGGGCAACAAGTTGACCAAGGTGGCTAAAGAACGTTTGGCAGCCATGGTTAAAACCACCGATGGTTTTGAGATTGCCGAATTTGACCTGAAACTTAGAGGTCCGGGCGATATTGAGGGCACGCGACAAAGCGGATTGCTAGACTTAAAGCTTGCCAGTATTATCCATGATGAAGACTTGTTAGAAAGAGCCCGAGAAGAGGCATTCCTCGTACTTGAGAAAGACAGCAATTTAGAATTGCCTGAACACCAAAAATTGAAACAACATTTGCTACAAAAGAAAGGCTTTGTAGACTGGAGTAGAGTGAGTTAAGAGAATGTGTAACCGCTTAAGCAGGGCCGCAGTTATTTGGGTCAATGTCTGGCCAATTCCTATTTAGAGTACGCGCCATATCCAATGCCATGTCAAGGCTTGGAGCAATGTCACACTGCCCTGGAGCTCTCATAATTTCTCGAATATCCTCGTCGGAGAAGCCTTCGCGGGGCACCGATATAGTTAGTTTATGACGCTTGCAATGTTTCAGTTGTAGTTTTTCCATTCCTTTGGCTAACTGAGTCACCATTGATGGAATTGTCTGTTTGGTTAAGGTCCCGTCAACGACGAGTATAAATCGACCTTCACGATCAGAAATCGCCTTCTCTAAAAGTTCAAGATAAGCATCCACTTGCTCCATGTTAGGTGCAATGTCATGTACTTTGATCAAAATAATTGGGTAATCGCGAGTAATTATCGCGGCACAGTCACATAAATAAAGATTCATCATTAGCTTCTACAGCTTTTAATAGTAAATAAGTAGTGCTCCGAATTTAGTTAAATAAAATGAGTTACTACGTTCCGAAAGGTAAAAGGGTGGTAATTTAAAACTAGTTAGTACTAGTCAGTTGATAATAGCTAGGCAAAGGTCATACTTTGTGTTGAGATAATTATCTTAAAATTATCTTAAAATTTGGTGAGTTATATCTTTTCAACCAATAGACGCTCTGAAACAGTTAAGCTTAATGGCTCTTCAACTTTGCTATCACGTTTAATCATCATACTGTGATCAAACTGTTCAATAGATTCAATTTTAAGAATAGATCCAAGTCGTAGATCACGTTTATTGAGAAACGTAAGAAATTCAGCAGACGTATTCACTACAGCAGCCAACCTCACTTTCTCCCCAACCTTGCAATCGCTAAGCTTATCATATTGTATCCAATCCACTTTACCGTTTTTATCCGGTATGGGAGAGCCGTGTGGATCAAATTTGGGATGTTCCAGCAATTCATCCATTCGCTCAAAAAAATCGGGGGCTTTAATGTGTTCGATTTGTTCCGCAATTTCATGAACATTCTCCCACCCGAACCCCATTTTTTCTACCAAAAACATCTCGGTTAATCGATGCTTTCGAATAATAATACCAGCTGCTTTCTTACCCTTGTTCGTTAAACGAACAGGTTTGTAACTTTCATAATGAACGAGTTTTTTAGTCGCCAACTTCTTCATCATGCTCGTTACTGTGGGCATTTTAATGTTCAAGACCTCAGACAACTCTTTCACACTAACCTCACCATTGGTGTTGGAGTTATTAAACAATGCCTTGAGATAATTCTCTTCTGCCAGGGAGTTCATGAGGCAAAGGTATAAAACTAGACTAAAGTGCGTCTATTTGTAAAGATAGTTGTGTTAAATAAATTTGTTAGACTAGACTAACTTTTATAGTTTTGCAATGTGAATTGGAATAAAAACAGAATCCCAACACTTCATTCCAGTCGGAAATGGGTGTTCGTGGTCTTTATCATTTTTGGGATTGTTCAGGCGTGCGAACGGTTTGAACCAGCAGCACCAGAAGAAAACAGTTTGTTGGACGGGCCGGTTGAGGGCCTTAGTCATTCACAACAACGTCAATTTCTAGATGGGGATATTGCCTTTAACGATGCAATTTTTAATTCGGAAAATGGCCTGGGACCCATATTCGTTGCGACCAGTTGTGGAAGCTGTCACATAGGTGATGGAAAGGGTCATCCGTTTACGACATTGACTCGGTTTGGTCAGCCAGACAGCGTAGGCAATCAGTTTCTGCATTTGGGTGGGCCGCAACTACAGAATCGAGCTTTACCAGGTTATGAGGTCGAACAAATCCCAAGTGGTGCTAGTTTCAGTAAGATCACGCCACCTGCAGTTACAGGCCTCGGCTTTTTAGAATTGGTTTCTGATTCCGACTTACTTGCCTTATCTGATCCGGACGATCTTGATGGAGATGGTATATCAGGGAGGCCCAATTGGATTCCTATTGCTTCATACATTACACGTCCTGTCAGTGCAATAACACGAAATGGAAAAGGCATCGGCCGATTTGGAAAAAAAGGAGCAGCCTTAGACCTTTTACAACAAACGGCAAATGCATACAATCAGGATATTGGCATTACATCGACGTTTGAGCCAAACGATGTGTTTACCCACCTGGACATTGACCCCGAAGTTTCGGACAAGGTCGTTCGAGATGTTGTGGCCTATTTACAAATGTTGAAAGCTCCTATACAGAGAACCCCGAATGACCTTGAAATCATAGAGGGCCAACGGATTTTCGATAAACTTAAATGCTCCACATGCCATGTGCCGACAATGAAAACAGGCTATTCAAATATAGAGGCATTGTCGAATGTGACGTTCCATCCCTATACCGATTTGCTGCTTCACGACATGGGAGCGGAGTTAGACGATGGCTACTCTGAGGGATCCGCATTGACATCAGAATGGAAAACGCCTCCTCTTTGGGGACTCGGATTGTCTAAGAATTCGCAAGGTGGTCAATACTACCTGCTTCACGACGGTAGAGCAAAAAGTATAGATGAGGCCATTCGGATGCATGGCGGTGAGGCTGATCCTATGAAACAAGACTATGAGGCTTTGAGCTTATCCGAACGAAACAACTTGATAAAATTTTTAGAATCTCTTTAAACATGGATCGAAAAGGCTTTATAAAGACATGTGGTTTAGCCTGTTTGGGAGGAGCGGCACTCGCGCTCGTATTAGAAAGTTGTGGAAGCGCAAAAAGGGTATTAGGATCTGTGCAAGGCACCAACCTGGTCGTTCCAGTTTCTAATTTCTGGATAAAAGGGGAAAAAGAAAACGGATTTTTACAAAGCATCGTTGTGCGAAATGATCAATTAAAATACCCGATCTGGGTTGTTCGGCACTCTGAAAATAACTACACGGCACATTGGATGCAATGTACCCACAAAGGGGTTGAACTAACGTCGTATGGCGACCGGTTGCTCTGCTCCGCACACGGTAGTGAGTTTACCAGTTTAGGCGTCGTAAAACAAGGCCCAGCCACAACACCACTTCGTCAGTTTGGCGTACAATTAGAACAAGAACAAATTAAGATTTCATTACAGGCGATATGAAGAGAATAATTGGATTAACAGGACTGATGATCGTTGTGTTGCAGCTGCATGCTCAAATCGACTCAACATTGTTAAATATATCCTTAGATACGACTAAGAAGGGAATGAACATGGATGCGATATATAATCGTCCCTTTATTATGGGTGATCAATTGCCGGTAGCCATAGGTGGATATATGGAAGTGAATTGGCAACATCTAGGTACTGATGGACTTTCTGAAGGTCATCAATTCCAATTCAGAAGAATGACATTATTTGTCTCATCGACTATAGGCAATCGAATAAAGTTTCTAAGCGAACTTGAATTCGAAGATGGCGGGAAAGAAATTGCTCTTGAGTTTGCTGCAGTTGACATGGAGCTCCACCCAATGCTCAATATTCGAGGAGGTATAATTCTAAATCCAATTGGCGCGTTTAACCAAAATCACGATGGCCCCAGATGGGAGTTTACAGATCGACCAATTTCTGCATCACAGCTGTTGCCTGCAACATGGAGTAATGCCGGTTTCGGCCTTTTTGGCAAGTTCTATCGGAAAAAATGGATGTTCGGTTATGAGATGTATGCAACGGGGAACTTTGATAACTCCATTATTGATAATGGCGAAAACAGAACGTTTCTACCCGCAGCAAAGGCCAACCCAGAACGCTTTGAAGAAATAAACAGTGGTTTGCCGTTATTAACAGGCAAGTTTGCGGTCAAAAATGATCGTTTCGGTGAGCTAGGTCTGTCTTATATGGGTGGGGTTTTTAATAAATTTCAGGACGATGGACTCCAGTTGGACGACAAGAGAAGGCTGGATGTATTTGCCGTAGATGTGAACACGAAAATTGCCAAAACAGGAACCTCGTTTACAGGTGAGTGGACATGGATTTTTGTCGACGTTCCTGCGTCGTATACACAGCAGTATGGAGATAAACAGGTTGGCGGTTTTCTCGACATAGTTCAACCCATTTTTAAGAAAAAACTCAAAGCCATCAACCAGTCTACCTTGAATCTTGCATGTCGATTGGAATACATAGATTGGAATGTAGGTAGTTTTGTAGAAACCGGTGGAAACATTGGCGATGAACTTTGGAGTATCATGCCAGGGATTAGTTACAGACCAACATCCGGAACCGTAATCCGTTGGAACTATCGCATTCAACAGGACAAAGACCTACTGGAAAACCCAGTGGCAAATACACGAGGTTTTATTTTTGGAATATCGTCGTACTTCTAACGGTCGAAAACCAATAATCAAGGGTATATGCCTTTCAAAAACCACCACTTGTGGTGATGCAATTGCGTATTTACTCACGTAGTTTTACCGTACTCTTTAAGCAATTTTTTGACGAACAACACACGCCCTGTGTTATCCGATTAGCCCAGTCAAAGAGTTTGGTATGGGTGATTTTTGAAATAATTTAAATACCAATTGATGCTTTTAGAAGTTTTGCATCTGCTGTTGGTTATGAATGAAACGGGGGCTTCGAATGATTAGTCTAGAACACGTGTCAACTTAGGTTAGCATATGCTGGTATTCGGAGTCCCTTTTTGTTGTTTAAGGTGTTCGGAAATAAATATTTCAAAAAAAAATCGTACCCCTGTCCTAAAACAAATTTTTCGTTCGTAGTAGGGGTAAACAATTAGTTAATAAAAGTATTATGAAAAAGTTTATCGTTATTTATCACGCACCTGCAGAAGTTATGGCCCAAATGGGAGAGGCAACACCAGAACAAAGAGAGGAAGGTATGAAGCCGTGGTTTGCATGGAAGGATACGCTGGGTGATAAATTGGTTGATTTCGGTTCTCCATTAATGGGAGGTCAACGATTGTCTCCAGATGGAAGTGCAGAAAACAGCACAAAAGAAGTAACCGGTTATTCGGTAATTCAAGCAAGTGATATGGATGAAGCCAAATCACTTCTTAAAGGTCACCCACACTTAGCCTTTACAGGTGGTTGTGATATTGAGGTTCACGAAGCGATTCAGATGTAAAATCGATTTTCGATTCAAATAAAAAACCTTCTGTTTTAAAAAACAGGAGGTTTTTTGTTGCTCAAAATTTGCGTGCGATATATCGGGTTCAGAGGTAAGAACAGAAAACCAGAGGATTTGTCCCGGATGTTTTTGTAAAGGATATCAAAATCCTGCGTGATCCGTAAAAGAACTCCAGGCATAAAAAAACCCAGACGATTCGTCTGGGCTATTTTGTGGAGAATATCGGGCTCGAACCGATGACCTCTTCACTGCCAGCGAAGCGCTCTAGCCAACTGAGCTAATCCCCCATTACTACGGCAAAAATGCACTTTTTTATTGAAAAAAAACAATTAAAATGCCTTCATCAAATGGACATTTTTTATCATACCCTCTAATGGTTTTTGAATCAAATTTCCAAACTCAAGTCCCTTTGATTCAAGTACTTGCTTTAATTCTGTACGAAAGAGAAAAGCAACCGAACCTATAAAATGTATTGGGACTTCTTTTGCCTGGTCGTAACACAAAACGTGGTTGTCAATAAATTCAGTAAAACCTCGATGTACAAGTTCTAAAACGAACTCATGGTCGCGGTGTTCAACCAAAAATGGAAAAAACCCGGCGACATAGGTATTGGGTTTTGGTTTACTGTAAATGTGATCCAGAAACACGTCTTTCTCCAGTTCATATTGGTTGGAAAAAGCCGTATGTAAATCCGTGGGAAGTTGGTTGTAAAAAAAGGCCTTTAATAGGTGCTTACTTAGATAACCACCACTGCCTTCGTCGCCTAGATATAGACCCAGAGAAGAGGTGTTTTGTATGATTTCCGTTCCATTAAAGTAACAGGCATTTGAACCAGTTCCCAAAATACAGCTTATACCCGATTCTGCTCCGCAAGTAGCCAGAACGGCTCCTTTGAGATCTTGGTGAACATGAATGCTCTGGTGTTTCGGAAAAGCCGCTGCAAGGCACTTCTCCATCTTGGTGATTTGAATGAGGTCTGCACAACCCGCACCGAAAAAATAGAGATTAATGGGTTGGTCAACCAGGAACGCGATGTCCTCCTCCGCTGTAAGAGTAGTGAGCAGCGTTTGATCTGTAAAATAGAACGGGTTTAATCCGGCCGTTTGAAAATAACGAGTTTCTTGTCCCTCTTCTATACACGCCCAATCGCATTTGGTGGACCCACTATCTACAATAACCAGCATGCTATTGTAAATATTCTCCTAAAATATTGAGCAGCGCCTCTTCATTTTGGAAACCTAAGGTATCGTGAAACTTCTTGCCATTGAAATAGGTTTTTAAGTTAGGTATTTGATTGATTCCAAAGTGTTTTGCCAATTCTTTGTTGTCGTCAATATCGATTTTAACAATGGTTACCTTGCCTTTGTTATCCGCACCAACCTTTTTCAAAAAAGGCGCCATTTTTACGCAAGGTTTACACCAGGTCGCATGAAAATCAACCATGACCAAAGGATCTGCTGAAATGATTGAATCGTATTGCGCCACGGATAAGTTTTTAAGCGAGTTTTCGGTAGATTCCATTTGTTCGGTTCCAGAATGGTTCTCTGATTTACTGGTTTGACCACAACCCATTGCGAAAATAAGAGCCGTTGATAACCCGATCAAAGTTGCTATGCGTTTACGTAACATGTTTTTTAATTAGTGAATGCAAAAATATAACTCCCTTGTCGTTCAACTTGGTTTTAAATGACATTAATTACACAAGTCGGCCTTAATCTACCCATTCTGCCAGATGTAGGCGAAGAATCCCATCAACTCATTCAACCACCTGCACAAGATAACGCCAAAACTGCTTTACGATAGTTTCGTCTTTAGGACATTAGGTGACAGGAAATTAATCACAAAATGAAGACTAAAAAAAAGTCCCGCACAGGCGAGACTTATCCTATTGACGAATCAATAATTTTATTTGAAATATCTAAAATCGTGTCCAGATTTTAACTGGATTAAGAATTCGTACATCAGCTTGATGCAATCATCAATATCCTTATAATCAACCATCTCTACCGTTGTATGCATGTATTTTAACGGCAAGGAAATCAATGCAGAAGCGACTCCAATATCACTAAATGCAAATGCATCTGTGTCTGTTCCTGTAAATCGACTTGCAGCCATTCGTTGAATGTTTATTTTCTTACTGCTTGCCACATCCAGAATCATGTCCAGTAAATTGTTTTGAACTGCAGGTCCGGTGGTAATACAAGGGCCTTTGCCACATTGCGTATCGCCCTGTAACTTTTTATCGTACATAGGGCTGTGGGTATCGTGACACACATCCGTAACAATTGCCACGTTCGGCTTAATTCGTCGGCTAATCATTTCAGCACCACGAAGTCCAATTTCTTCCTGAACAGCGTTGACAATATAAAGTGTGAACGGAAGTTTCTTTTTCTTTTCCTTCAACATTCGAGCAACCTCGGCAATCATAAAACCACCTGCCCGATTATCGAGTGCACGACCTACAATATATTTCTTGTTCAACTCCATAGCGTCTGCGTCAAACGTAATCACAGTACCCACATGGATGCCCATTTTTTCAACGGCAGCCTTGGTTGCTGCTCCAACATCAATGGAAAGGTTTTTGATGGATGGTTGTGGCTCTTTAACACGGTCTCGAACGTGAATAGCCGGCCATCCAAATATGCCATCTACCATTCCTTTTTTGGTGTGTAGCTTAACTCGCATACTGGGTGCAATCTGGTGGTCACTTCCACCGTTTCTCACCACGTATATATATCCCTTGTCGTCGATGTAGTTGACAAACCATGCAATTTCATCGGCATGAGCTTCAATCACTACTTTGTAGTCTTTGCCTGGATTGATTACACCAACCGTAGTTCCATATACATCCACTTCATATTCGTCAATGTATGGTTTGAGGTATTCAAGCCACATTTTTTGGCCAGGTGTTTCGAACCCTACCGGTGAGGTATTGTTTAAATATTGTTTCAGAAATTTCTTACTTTCCTTTCTCATAATGTCAATTAAAATTGTGCAACAAAGTTATCCTTTATTTTGAATCCAATCGGGAGCATCGACCCATAAAAAAGGGCGAAATTCAGAATGAATTTCGCCCTTTTTATTTTGTCTCTATCTGAATTATTATGACTTCAACATACGTTTAAATTTGAGTGTAGCCCGATCACTTAAGTAATACATAACCGGAACAATAACCAGGGTTAGGAAGGTTGCTACAAACAGTCCAAATATGATCGTCCAGGCCATTGGGGCCCACATATCCGCATTTTGCCCTCCCGTATATAACTCAGCATCAAATTTGGTTAGAAGTGTTTGGAAATTGATGTTTAGGCCAATCGCAAGTGGAATTAATCCCAGAATGGTCGTAATCGCTGTCAATAATACAGGTCTAAGTCGTGTTTTTCCACCTTCAACTATGGTTTCAATAAGCACATTTACGGGCAGTAAATCTTTGTCTGATAAACCAAGTTCCTGTCGTTTACGGGCACGAAGTAAATTGATGTAATCAAGAAGTACGATGGCATTGTTTACCACAATTCCTGCCAGTGATATTATTCCAATTCCACTCATTAGAATGGAAAACGGCATGCCAGTCACGCCAAACCCAATAAATACACCGATGGTACTAAACAATACGGAGAATAGAATGATGGCTGGACCAACTACGGAATTGAACTGGGTTACAATTATGAGGAAAATTAAGAAGAGAGCTAATACTAAAGCCCCGCCTAAAAAGTCCATCGTTTTTTGTTGTTCAGCTTGCTCGCCGCTAAACTTATAGGAGTAACCATCGGGTAACTTATAGTCCTTTAAGATTTCATTGTACTTCGCAACAATGGTATTTGCATTGGCACCTTCTTCAATTTCTGAGAAAATAGAGATCACCCGACGCGTATCAGATCGCTTAACGGATCCATAGGTTGAGTTGAATTCAATGGAACTTACAGCCGAAATAGGGACTTGTACGATTGCTCCGGTTGACATGTTTCGGAAGGTGATCTTCGTGTTTAAAAGATTGCTCAAATTGTATCGATAGTCTTCTTTAAAACGAAGTTGAATTTTGTAGTCATCTTCCCCTTCTTTGTACTTGCCAATTTCTTTTCCAAGCAAGGCCGTACGAATAGTTCCGGCAATTTGCATGGTGCTCAAACCAAATCGTCTAGCAGCTTCTCTGTCAATTGATACTTCCAACATGGGCTTCCCAACTTCCAAATCCGTTTGTAGTTGGTCAACACCCGCTACATCTTCATCCTCCATTTTCTTTTTGATGATTTCCATTTGCTCGATCAGAGTGAGGTAATTTTCACCCATTATTTCGAGGTTGATTGGTTTCCCAACAGGAGGGCCATTGGCGTCTTTGGCAAACGTCAGCTTAGCTTCTGGGAAGTCTTTACACGCTTCCTTAATTTTTGACATCATTTCGCTCGTCGTAGGAAGATCGTCTAAGAATACTCTGTTTTTATATTCAACAAAGGAAACAACGATTTTTGAGCGATGCGGAGACGTTCCCATTTGAGGACCTGAATTTGGATCAGCAGTTTTTTCTCCTACCTGAGCTAAAACGGCTTCAACCATAGTATCGTAAGGCTCTACCACATCCAGAATTAATTTTTCAAGCTTTTTGGTAATGGCATTGGTTTTTTCAATATCCGTTCCCAGAGGAGTTTCAATAAATACGTTTACATATTTGGGCTGATTGTCTGGAAAGAAAACAATGTTTGGATTGCTGCTTGCAAAAAAGACAATCGATGAAATCATCAAAACAAAGGTTCCAACAAAAAAGGCGATGGGTCGTTTGCCTTTCAAGGCGTATCCCGCCGTTCGAGCATAAGCAGATTCCAGTTTTGGCATTATTTTACCCATAAAATAATCTCCACCAGGTTTTAAAACGTAACGGTTTACAACAGACAGTAGAAAACCAGAGACAAACAGTCCACCCATCAGTTTAAACCCATCGGTAAACAAAAGAGCGACTCCGATGAGTAAAATAACACTCATTCGTGTCCAGAATTTTTTAGGTTTAGATCGTATTTGATTCTTGTTGTCCTTCATTAAATCCGATGTCATAACCGGGTTAATAACCAGGGCCACAAACAACGAAGAGGCAAGAACAATAATTAGGGTAAACGGTAAGAACTTCATGAACTCTCCCATCATACCAGGCCAGATCATTAATGGTAAGAATGCGGCCAATGTAGTTGCTGTAGAAGCAATGATAGGTATGGCAACCTCTCCAACACCTTCTCTTGATGCTGTGTCTCCGTTTTTGCCTTCTTCAACACGTAAACGATAGATGTTTTCGACGACCACAATTCCGTTGTCTACCAACATTCCCAGTGCCATAATTAAGGCAAATAGAACCATCATGTTGAGGGTGTTTCCTCCAAAATCAATGATGGCAATACCCATCAACATTGAAATCGGTATGGCAATACCCACAAAAAGAGAGTTGTTCAGACCCAAAAAGAAAATTAGGACGAGTACAACCAACAGAACACCCAGGATGATACTGTTCTCTAATTCGTTAATCAATGAACGCGTATCCTTCGATTGGTCATTGGTGACTGTAACGGAAAGGTCAGACGGAAAGATGCTTTCCTTGTGATGGTTAATCATGGAAGAAATACTGTCGGCTGCCGCTAACAGGTTTGCTCCACTTGCTTTTTTTATGTCAAGAGTAACAACAGGGAGGCCATTAAGTCGGGCATAACTGGTTGCTTCCTTTTGTCCAAAGCTGACCTCTGCAATGTCTCTCAAATACACAATGTTTTGAAATTCATTCTTTATGATCACATCTTTGATGTCCTTGTAATCTTTAAATTCTCCATCAATTCGAAGATTTCGACGAGTCCGGTCGCTTCCACTGATGCTTAGAATGTCTCCACCACTCATGGTAATGTTCTCACCAGCAATTGCTTGTTCTACGTCATTAAGGGAGATTTCGAGAGCTTCCATTTTTACACGATCAATGGAAATTTCTACTTCTTCGTCGGTGAGTCCTGTGAGGTCTACACCAGATACCTCAGAGAGCGTTTCGATCTCATCCTGCAGCATTTCTGCATACGTTTTAAGCTCACTTTGGGAGTAATCGCCAGAGAGGTTTACATTCATTACGGGGAAGTCCGAAAAGTTCAACTCCATGACTGTCGGGTCTGCAGGTAAATCACCCGGTAAGTTCGCCTTTGAGCGATCTACGGCGTCTTTTACCTTCTGCAAGGCTTCTGACGACTCCAGATCAAAACTGAACTCAGCAATAATTACCGTGAAATCTTGTATAGACGTTGACGTCAGTTTGGTTATCCCATTAATCGCATTGACCTCTTTTTCAATAGGTCGGGTTACCAAATTTTCCATATCCAGAGGTGAATTTCCGGGATAGGCAACATTGACGTATATCGTAGGAAGTTTTACCTCAGGAAAACTTTCCTTTGGCATAGTTTTGTAGGCAACAAATCCCATCACGATAACAATGACCATCATTACTTAAACGCTGGTTTTGTTCTTGACAGCCCACGATGAAAGTTTAAACTCCTTTATAACTTCTTTCATTTTTTACTTATTTAAAGTGTTGAAAATGGAATGCTGAGATGTTAAATTATTTTGAATTTTCATCTTTCGATGGCTCAATAATTTTAACTTCATCACCATTTACGGTGTTGTTATATCCTTCTATAATGATTTTGTCTCCAGGGGCTAGTCCGTTGGCAATGACTGAATTGTTTGCAAATTTTCGCTGAATTTCAATCGTCCGTTTCTCCGCTGTGTTTTTGTTCTTATTCGTTTTAATCACCATAATGTAATCGCCAGTTCCATCGTTTCGAATCAACTTGGTGGGTACGGTAATAATGTCACTTTCTTGAAAGTCATATGCTGTAATCATGCTTAATAAGTTGGGTCTTAGCATACTGACATTTTTGGTTGGTTTAACATAAACCACAAAGGTTCGGTTGTTTACGTCCACTACGTTTCCAACGGAATAGACCTTCTCTTTCATTCGTAGATCCAGAGAAGGGAAGTACAATTCGATTTCCTGACCTTTCTTAATCTGAGTAAGATACTTCTCGGACACATGGGCTTTTACCTTTATGTCTTTTAGGTCGACAATGCGTACCACTGGTCCGCCCGTAAGGCTACCAACATACTCACCAACATTGGCCATAATCTCATCGACCGTACCATTGATGGGAGATCGTAAGGTATATTTAGCTAATTGGGTGTTTGCTGTGGCTAAACTCTTTTGAAAGTTCTCATATTGGTTTTTTGCTTGCAAGAACTGCATCTCCGAACCAATTTTCTTATTCCAAAGTCTTTGCTGCTTTTCAAAGTTGATTTTAGCCAGGCTTAATGCGTTCTCAAGTTCAGCAATTTGGGCTGCAGCCGCAGAGCCGTCTACGGTTGCAATAATCTGTCCTTTGCTTACCCGCTGTCCTTCTTTTACATATACTTGGGTAATGTTACCAGGTGCTTCCGCCGAAAGCAATACGTTTTTGTCGCTTTCTACCAGGCCTTGAAATTGAAAAGGATTCTGATACGCACCTTTCTGAATTTCAAGCACCATAACAGGAATGGCGTTGGGTCTGGCACTGGTGTCCAGTTCCTCAATTTCAGTTTTTAAATCAGAAATGACGGTCTTTAAAGAGTCTAACGACAACTCGCTTTTTACAAGTTCTTCTCGTTTTGTCTGTAATTCGCCTTCTGGTTTTTTGCCACAAGCAGCAACCAAAACTGCCAAAACAAGTGTTAGGGATAGGTATTTCATTAATTTCATTTTTGTATTTCTTATTTAATTGTTGGTTGGCTGGTTCCTAAAGCAACTTCAAGGTCAATGTTGGCCACAATAAGCTCATACAATGCATTGCTGTATCCGATCTCAGCCTGGGTTTTGTCCGATTCTGCCTGAATCAATTCAAATGATGACCCAACACCTTCATCAAATTTAATTTTAGATGTTTCATAAATCGTATGGGCCAACGTTCGGTTCTTCTTTTGGTTCTCCAAATTTTGCCGTTTAATACTGACGTTTAAACGGGCTTGCTCAACCTGAAAACGAAGTTGGTTTTGTGTTTGGATAAATGTGTTTTTGTCTTTCTCTAAATCGATTCTGGCCTGAGAAATTTTTGCTTGCTTGTAAAAACCATCAAAAATGGGAATGTTGATGTTAAACCCATAAGTCGTACCTGGATTCCACGTACTACCTAAACCTTTAAATGCAGCTTCATTTGCAAATGAGTTTTGTTGGTAACTGGCATTAAATGTAATGGTAGGAAAGTAACCTACCTTGTAACGCTTTACATTCAAACTGTCCATAATCAATTGCTGACGCATGAGCTTGGTTTCGATTCTGCTTTCCAGGCTATAGGTATCGGCATTTATTGCATTGGGTTCATTAAGGTCACCCGACAATTCTAACGTGGTGTTTACATCCATCCCAATGGATACCTTTAGCATGTGCAACAATATTTGTTTTTGCAAGGCCATATTGTTGATTTGAGTTTCCAGATTTGACTTGGCAAATTCCAGTCGATCAACATCAAGTTTCTCTGCAAAACCAGCTTCGTAAAGTTCTCTGGTTTCCATATAAGTCTTTTCAAGTGTTATCAGACTTTTTTGAAGTAAATCGGAATTCTGTCCGGTAATTAAAGCCGCGTAATACGACTTTTTGACGTTTTGAATCGTGCTAATCTCTGTACTTTCTTTGGCAAGTTCAGATAGACGAACGTACTCCTTAGCCGCCTTAAGCCCCAGGAAGTAGGTTCCGTCAAATACCAACTGATTTAAATTAGCCATTGCAGTTAGTGAGCTCGGTGCACCAAAAGCAACCGTTTGAGGCTGACCAGCCTGAAACCTATTTTCTGGTAAAAGGCCTTCATTAATCAATACACCGTATACAGCAGGTGAAATGAAATCAGGCAATTGCATGGCAGCGATTTGAACGTTGTGAGTGAAGTTACCATTTGCGGTAACCTGTGGAAGTCCGGAAGCAATTATGCTTTTTACTTCTTGTTTGCTTCCCTCAATAGATAGGGATGCATTTTGGACTTCTGCGTTATGCTTCAACGCGTAGTCAATGGCGTCATCCAGGGTTAACTTCTGACTTTGACCGTAACCGGCCAATGCCCAAAAGCAAATGGCAATAGATACAAGTTTTTTCATTATTTTATGTTGTAAACAAAGTTTCTTTATGTTCCTCGAAATAGGTTCGACCTTTTGGTGTCATTATGGCGTGCAGGTGATAGTCAAAGAGCTGGACAAAAATGTCGATGTGGTTGAACGAGTTACCTGAAAAGACATCGGGACTGACCGATGAATCGACAAGGTTGATGTATAATTTGGAAATAATACCCACATTAAGCTCTTTTCTATAGAGTCCGGTTTTAATACCATCGGTGATGTTTTCTTCAACTTGAGCAAGGATGAATTCATCCTTGTGTTTGGCAAAAAGTTTCCAACACGAAGGGTAATATTTCTGAACATCAAACATCGTACTTGGGTTCATTGTTTTAAAATGATCAACAATATGTTTAGCCAGGTTCAGGAACTGCTGTATCGCATTGGATGTTGAAGCCATCATCTCATTACAATAGTTCTGATCTTCCGTTAAATGATGTTGAAACGTAAGATAAACCAGTTCACGCTTGTCTTTTACATGGAGGTAAAGTGTTTTTTTACTCATTCCAAGTTCACGAGCAATATCGTCCATGCTCACACTTTTAATCCCATACTTCAAAAAGAAGCTTAAGGATTGTTCAATTATTTGACTTTTTGCACTCATAAAATCTGCGCAAAAGTAATCCGGAAACTTTAAGTGTGTTAAAAGTTTCCAAAGTTTTTATCGAATTTTTTACGGGTCTCGTCTTATAATCCGTTTATCGCTTCTTTGGTATTAAGCCATTGGTGTGCTCGAAGCTCAGTTCTACATAGGTTTTAAGACTTTCCAGGTCCGAGAATAACTCTTCCGGAACCGCAACAAAGTCTTTCAATATTCGTCCGTGTTGGATCACATTAACGGTGTTGTGCTTTTTATTGAACTCTGTAATTTGTTCTTGGGACAATCGCAAAGCCAGTGTACCGTCTTTCGACAGGAATGAAAACATATAGGTATTTGTAGACGTGTATGGTGTGGTTTTCCCTTTGCGCTCAATGTCAGAGAAATACGCGATTAAATCGTCGTACTGTTTGAGCCGTTCTTTTGTAATAGAAGGAGTTGCCATAAGAATGCAATATGCTTCAAAGGTATTGTAAGTCGATTAGTGTTCGCAAATCAATTAATGGAAGTAATTTCGCGACGGTTAAAAAAAATGACGGCAATCAAACCATATATAATAGGAGTGGCAGGGGGAAGCGCCTCGGGTAAAACAACGTTAATCAATAAGTTGAACGGCTTGTATACGCCAGAACAATTGTGTGTCATATCGCAAGACCACTACTATAGACCTCTTTCGGATCAATTGGTGGATAAAAATGGAGAAATCAATTTTGACTTACCACAAGGAATAGATTTTGTTCGACTGGCTAAGGATCTGCGTGCGTTAAAGAGGGGTAAGCAAGTAGAAATAGTGGAGTATACCTTCAATAACCCGCATATTTTTCCGAAACAAATCATCTTCAAACCAGCCCCGATTATTATTATAGAAGGTCTGTTTATTTATACAGATGCAAAACTTGATGCGATGTTTGACCTCAAACTCTATGTGGAGGCAGAACTTGATGTGATGTTAAACAGGAGGTTAGAGCGCGATGCCAAGGAGAGGGGGATGACCCGGGAGCAAGTGGAATATCAGTGGAATGAACACGTTTTACCCGCGTATCGAAACTATTTACTACCCTATCGCGAAACGGTGGATTTGATATTGGTGAATAACACACGTTTTGATCGAAGTTTTACGGTTTTGACCAACCATTTGAATCATCTCCTATCGACTTAAAAATCTAGCTTGGGACTTTGTCTGAAAGGCCTTTTAGGGATTAAAAAAAACAGTTACTTTTGCGGACTTCCGAAAATAGGGAAGAAACACAGAATTTTATTGATATAATCGAATGAAAAATAAAGGATTTGTACAGTTTTTAGTGATTTTGTTGGCTGTCGTTTGTTTGTACCAACTGTCTTTTACGTTGGTTACACGCAATGTAGAAAAACGGGTTGAGGCTGAGGTAAAGGAAATCGTAAGGTTGGATACTACATTGTCTTACAATGATGTATATAAAAATCGCATTGATTCTATGCGTCCGAAAAAAGTGTATCCATTATTTGGATTTACATACCACCAATGTAAGCAACGCGAAATCAACATGGGGCTTGACCTTCAAGGGGGTATGAACGTTACTCTGGAGATTTCTACGTCAAGCATGGTGAGAGAACTAGCTGGCAACGATAAAGATCCTGCCTTCACCAAGGCCATGGACGACGCCGAAGCGGTTTATCTTGGACAGGGAAGTTTTATTAATTATTTCGCTACGGAATATGAAAAGGCAAACCAGGAGAATGGATTGGCAAGAATATTTTATTCGAAAAATAATAAGTCTGAATTACCCAATGCACATAAATCAACCAATAAAGAGATTTACGATTGGTTGAAGAGAGAAGAAAAAGCACAGGTTGGTCAAACCTATAAAGTGGTTCGAAAGCGTATCGATGAGTTTAACGTTACACAACCTAATGTACAACAGCTCGATAACGGACGTATCCTCGTTGAACTTCCAGGAGTTGATGACCCTCAACGTGTGAGAGATTTGCTTGTTACTTCTGCGCAATTGGAATTTTGGCATGTCTATAATAACGATGCGGTATATAAATATTTTGAAGGAGCAAGAAACGTCATATCAGCTAAGCTAAAAGCGGAATTGGGTGACGTGGAAAAAGATACGACGCCTGTGGTTAAAGCCGAGGGCAAAGATTTTTCTTCTACCGATTCAAGTAATGTGTCGGATGAACCCATTGGCGGTTTAGCACTTACCGCAACTGGAGAGATTGACTCAGCTGCCATTGCAGATGATTCGTTGAATAGTAATGATTCTATTCCAGACGATACGGAGTTAACCGAGGCTGAGCAAAAGATTGCTTTTCCGTTAATGTCTAGAATGGCGTTGCCCCAAGATCCTGAAACTGGAACGGTATTGATTCGAAACTTTATTGGCTTCGTTCACAAAACAAATATTGAGTTTTTTGATGATCAGTTCAAAGACCCTGAGGTAATGGCTCAGTTCCCAGATAATTTGAAATTTATGTGGAGCTACGACGAAACCGATGATGGTTTTAGAACACTTTATGCTTTACGAGGTGCCGGTTCTTCTGGCCCTGTATTGGAAGGTGACGTAATCGACAATGCGCGTCCTACCATTTCTCCAAATGGAAGCTATGAAGTTTCGATGATCATGAATACGGTTGCAGCCAAGGAATGGAAAATCATTACGGAACAAGCGTCAAGCAAAACGCCAAAAGAGGCCGTAGCCATTGTTTTGGATAAAAAGGTGTATAGCGCGCCAACCGTTCAAAATACAATTCCTAACGGTAGCTCAAGCATCTCAGGTAACTTCCTAATGGAAGATGCTGAAGATTTAAGTAACATATTGAAAGCAGGTCGTTTGGAAGTTCCAGCCATTATAGTGGAAGAATCTGTGGTTGGACCTACGCTTGGTGCAAAGGCTATTAAATCAGGCCTGATATCCTTAGCGTTCGGTTTCCTGGCCGTTATTCTGTTTATGATGTTCTACTATGGTCGAGCAGGAGTATACGCCGTATTGGCCCTATTAGCCAACTTGTTTTTTATACTCGGAGTATTGTCTGGGTATGGTGCTGCATTAACCCTGCCGGGTATGGCAGGTCTGGTTCTGACCATTGGTATGGCGGTAGACGCAAACGTGCTGATATTTGAGCGTGTCAAAGAGGAGCTTGCATCCGGAAAAGGATTTAAAGCCGCAGTAAGGCAAGGATACAAGGCAGCACTAACATCCATTATGGATGCAAACGTTACCACGCTTATTGCCGCAATTATATTGATGACACTGGGTAAAGGTCCAGTAGCTGGTTTCGGTATCATTCTTTTGATTGGTATACTTTCTTCGTTGTTTACATCCATTTTGTTAACTCGACTGTTTGTTGAGCGAGATATCAAACAAGGAAGAGAAATTCCGTTTAATACAGCTGGAAGTAAAAACTTGTTGAAGAAATTCAGCTTTGACTTTATCGGGAACAGAAGGAAATTTTATGTTATATCATCTATAATTATTGCTTTGGGTATCTTCTCAATGGCAACACGAGGACTAAACGCCGGTATCGATTTTAAAGGTGGATGGTCTTACGTAGTTCACGTTGAAGGTACGGAGGGTGCTGAGGATATAAAAAGTGAAATTAAGAAGGTGATCACGCAGGATAATATTGAAGTGAAAACCTACGGTAGTGATGGGGATTATAAAATTACCACGGCTTATCGAATAGCAGACAAATCCGAAACCGTTGGCAAAGAAGTCAAAGAAAAGGTGCTTAAAGGTTTGGCTAAATTTACAGCTATAGAGGTTTTGTCGGAAAGTAAGGTTGGACCTACCATCGCCGAAGATATTAAACGAGATTCTGCATTGGCAATTATCCTATCCCTTGTTGGAATGTTTATTTACATCGTAGCTCGATTTAGAAAATGGGGTTATGGACTGGGTGCAACAGTTGCCTTGTTTCATGATGTGTTAATCGTATTCTCATTGTATTCGATTCTACCCATGTTTGTTACCTTCTCACTAGATTTAGATCAGGCATTTATTGCAGCTATTCTTACCGTAGTAGGTTATTCAATTAACGATACGGTGGTTGTATTTGATCGAGTTCGGGAATTCCTGGGCTTGCATAAATACGAAAAGAATACAGCAGGAATTATTAACGATGCGATTAACCAAACGTTAAGTAGAACATTGGTGACGTCGTTAACAACCTTAATGGTTGTCGTTATTCTATTCGTGTTCGGTGGAGAAGGACTTAGAGGCTTTACGTTTGCCTTACTGATCGGTGTTTTGGTAGGTACGTATTCGTCTATTTGTATTGCAACTCCAATCGTAGTTGACTTTATGAAAAGGGAAAAGAAATAGAGTTTTATTATTCTAAATATAAAGGGGCGTTTCACATTGGGTGGAACGCCCCTTTTTTTGTTGGGTGTTTTCAATGTTGGGCAAGGTTTTGATCTCAAATAACTTGGCCTTGGTCTTAATTTTATGAAAATATTCGATCCAAATGATAGGTTCGCAACCAATATGAGTGACCATATAATCTTAAGCGTAAGCGACCTAAGAAAAAACTACAATGAAATTAAGGCTCTTAAGGGAGTCAGTTTTGATGTGCCCAAAGGAAGTGTCTTTGGAATCTTAGGACCAAACGGTAGCGGAAAAACAACTCTACTTGGAGTTATTTTGGATGTACTAAAAGACTTTACAGGAACATATACCTGGGTAGATTTTTCCAACAACACAACCGCTCGAAGGAGTATAGGTGCTTTTTTGGAGACCCCCAATTTCTACCATTATTTAAGCGCCGAAGCCAATCTGCACATTGTTGCCAAAATTAAGGAACTGAAATCCCCTGATATTGATGGCATATTGAAACAGGTTGGGCTTTATGACCGCAGAAAATCTAAATTTTCGAGCTTTTCTCTTGGCATGAAACAGCGATTGGCTATTGCATCCAGCTTGCTGAGCAATCCGGATATCATTGTACTCGATGAACCAACCAATGGATTGGATCCTGAAGGAATTGTTGAAATTCGAGACCTGATCAACACGTTGCGAAAAGAAGGGAAGACCCTCATTATTGCCAGTCATTTATTGGATGAGGTCGAAAAAGTCTGTACCCATGTAGCCATTCTGAAAAAAGGGAAGTTATTGAGTTGTGGGGCTGTTGGTCAAATATTGAATGAAGATCCGATTGTAGTCATGTCGGCTCAGGATAATGAAAAGCTCGAAGCTCTTATTCAAAACCACGAGGCTTGCAAAAAGGTAAGTCTGGTAGACGGTTTTGTTGAGGCAACATTTACAATCGAGATGTCGACCGAAAAATTAAATGAGTATTGCTTTCAAAACCAGGTTGTTCTTAACCATTTGACGGTAAACAAACAGAAATTGGAGAAAGCATTCCTTGAATTAATTAACGAATAGACTATGAAATTATTGAAAATAGAATGGTACAAACTGAAAAGTTATCGAACGTTTTACGTTCTGATTGGTCTGTTTGCCGTGTTTTTTATTCTGTTGAATTATGGTTTTGATGCGTCAGAGTTTGGCGTTAATACCCAAGGTGGTCAATCCATTAATATTTTAAGCAGCGATTATTCTTTTCCTGCGGTATGGGCCAATTTGGGGTACTACTACGGTTGGATGATCATATTTGTCTGTATCGCAGTGGTTATTTCCATCACCAACGAGTTTAGGTATAAAACGCATAGACAGAACATTATTGATGGTTTGAGCAGGATGGACTTTCTGCATTCAAAAGTGCTGTTGATTTTGGCGTTGAATGTGGTAATGGTACTGTTTTATTTCGTTGTCGGTCTTGTGTTTGGCTTTGTAAATGGAGAAGACTTTACCACCGATGGTTTGGTCAATATATTTTATACATTCCTTATGGGTGTCAACTATATGGCCTTTGCGGGTATGTTGGCATTTTTGATCAAACGCTCTGGCCTTGCAATCACCTTGTTATTGGCTTATGTCATTTTCGAAAACCTCATAATTAAAATTATAGATAAATTCGGTCACGTTGATCTGAGCGATTATTTCCCCTTAGAATGCAGCGATAGTTTATTCGCGTTTCCCTTAGATCAAATGGCGAAAGCCACCTTGGAAACTGGATCTGACCCAACGGCTAATTCGACGTATGTTATTATTAGCCTGGTGTACATTGGTTTGTATTATGGTGTTATTCGATGGAGAATGAATAAATCAGATTTATAGGAAGCCCCTTTATTCCTGTTCGACGAACTTACCTTTCTTAAATTTTAGGACCTTCTTTTCGTATTTGTCCGACTCGATATAATCATACTCGTAGTTATATAAAGGTTTCTTATACGTAATCGTTTTGTTTTTGGTATTTACATTGAACGATAAGTAGTTTCTGCGACTTCCAAAGTTTACGAGAGATTTTCCATTTGGGTAGCAGTCAAAACACTCCACGAGTTTTCCTTCCAATAGTTCAAAAAACCGAAGACTTTTGTAAGCGGAATTGCCGCAAGATGTCCCGAAACCATACAAGAAGTATACGGATCGATTGCCAAATTGGTAAGTCTTTATATCATAATAACCAACGTATGCCCAGTCGTCTTCCGTGTTAGCTATGAGGGTGTCCAACATCAAACTTGAGATAGTTCCTTCTCCATTTTTATAGGTCAAATAGTTGCGATACATGTGCCCGCAGCCGCCGCTGAGGTATTCCCACGAATAAACTCTTAGTTGACCATCGTTTGAATTGCAATAGGTTATGCAGTTGATAAACATATAAACCAATGTTACGTTGGTATCGTCAGAGATGCGACTGCAATTGTAAAAATAGTAGAGACTGGAGTCTATGGGTTGTGAATGAAAATCGTCTTTAGCCATTAAATGGGCTATGGTCGAATCGAACAAATTGAAAATGGAATCCCTATGTTCGGTTCCAAGGTTAACCAATCGTTCACCTTGTAATCGGTTAACATCAATTGCCAGGGAATCTGTCCTGGTTTGGGTAAAGCCCAACAGGCTTTGGAGAACTAGAACGGATAGAACGGGTATGAATTTAATGTGGTAAGTCATTTTAGGTTTTTCCAATAACGAAAAAAGCACTCCAAAGAGTGCTTTTTAAAATACATTAAATCACATGCGACTTGATTAAAATGTGTTAATCTTAATTCGTTTTGATATTTCTTCTACATCACTTTTAAACTTTCGATCTGTATCCATTAGGTCACTTACCGTTTGACATGCATGAATTACGGTTGAGTGATCTCGTCCACCAAAGTGCATACCAATCTTTTTAAGAGGTGCTTTCGTCAACTGCTTGGCAAAATACATCGATATCTGACGGGCTTGTACAATTTCCCGCTTCCGGGTTTTTGATTTAAGTTGTTCAATAGAGAGCGAATAGAAGTCCGAAACCAGTTTCTGAATGTATTCGATCGAAATTTCTCTCGAAGCATTTTTGACAAAGTTTTTGACCATCTTCTTGGCCAAATCAAGGTCAATGTCTTTTCGGTTAAGGGACGCCTGAGCCAATAATGATATCAAGGCACCTTCAAGTTCACGAATGTTTGAGTCAATGTTGTGGGCAACATATTCCACTACTTCAGCGCTAAGCTTAATGCCGTCCTCGTACATTTTGTGTTCGAGAATGGATATTCTTGTTTCTAAGTCAGGTACCTGAAGGTCTGCCGATAAGCCCCATTTAAATCGGGATAGTAATCGCTCATCAACGTCTTTCAAGTCTCTTGGTGCCCGATCGGAAGTCAAAATGATTTGTTTTCCGTTTTGATGCAGATGATTAAAGATTTGGAAGAAAATTTCTTGTGTCTTTTCCTTTTTAGCAAAAAACTGAACGTCATCAACTATTAATACATCCAACAATTGGTAGAAGTTTAGGAAATCATTGTTTTTTCCATTTTTACATGAATCGACGTATTGATTTACAAATTTTTCAGACGACACAAACAAGACAGATTTATTGGGAGATACCTCCTTTATTCTGTTGCCAATGGCATGAACAAGGTGAGTCTTTCCAAGACCAACCGAGCTAAAAATCATCAGTGGGTTAAATGCAGTACCACCGGGTTTATTCGCTACGGCAAATCCGGCGGAACGAGCTAGTCGGTTGCAGTCGCCTTCAATGAAATTGTCAAACGTATAGTTTTTGTTTAATTGGCTGTCAATGTTTATTTTTTTCAACCCTGGAATAATAAACGGGTTGTGGATGTTGGCATTAATGTTTAGAGGAATGCCCACCTCATTTTTGTTGTTGTACCCAGCGTTTTTAGTTGGCATGTTGATCGTGTAGGCATGCGGATTGCGAGAGTTCGTACTACTATTATCAACTATGATGCTGTATTCCAGTCTAGAACCAACACCAAGCTCACGTTCCAATGCCTTCTTTAAAAGAGTTACATAATGCTCTTCAAGCCATTCATAAAAAAACTGACTAGGAACTTGTATGGTTAAATTTTTATCCTCCACTTTTAAGGGCTTGATCGGGTCAAACCAGGTCTTAAAGCTTTGAGGATTTACGTTGTCCTTTATTAAGGACAAACAGTTCTTCCATACCTTTTCGTGTTCTGCAGTCATTTAAGTTTTTAGTTATAAGTCAGTTAACGATTTTCTGCAGGTTTTGCAACAGCACCTACTTTAAATCGTGGGTAAAATTGTCTATAAAAAAATTAGAAAAAAAATATAAAAGGGCTTGTGTTTTAATAAATTTTCCTCATGGAGGTGCCTTCTTTCTTTACTTCTAAAATGCTATGTCGTTCATAATCAATTTTCCCCAAATTTATTCCCGCCCATCCTGTTTGCAGGATGTTAACAACTTTGTTTATTTTGTTGATAACCATTTTGGGGGAGTCGAGAAACGTATGTGTATGACCACCCAATATTAAGTCAATATTCTCGGATTGTTGTGCTAAATGTATGTCGGATACCTTGTTTGATGCATATTCATAGCCCAAATGGGATAAACAGATCACTAAATCACATTTTTTTTCATTTTTCAAAAACAATGCCGTGTCGTTGGCCTTTACAATAGGATCTAAATAGGTGATGTTTCCAAACAAATTACTGGGAACCAGGCCATCCAATTCAATCCCAACACCGAGAACGCCAATTCGTGTTCCTCCTTTATTGAATATTTTGTACGGAATAACCTCATTTTCTAATTCTGTTCCGGTAAATGTGTAATTACAATTAATGAATGGGAAAGTAGCCAAAGGCAGTTGTTTAACGAGGCCGTCAATTCCGGCATCGAAATCATGATTTCCCAACGTTGCCGCATCGTACTTCATTTCGCTCATAAGTTGAAATTCGACAGAGCCTCCAAAAAGATTGAAATAGGGCGTGCCTTGAAAAATGTCTCCAGCGTCAAGAAGCAGCGTATGGCGTTCTTCGCTTCGTATCTTATTGATCAACGCTGCTCGTTTTGCAGCTCCACCTAACCCCTGATATCTGCCCCCATCCATAGGAAAGGGTTCTATACGACTGTGCCAATCGTTTGTAAACAGTACACTAAGACGAGAACGGTTCCTCCCAACAGAAATCAATGGGGTTGAAGCAAGTGCAATACCCAGGCCTGCTTTGGCACCAAGAGATAGAAACTGTCTTCTGTTAACCTTGTTCATTATTTAATGCGAATTCTACGTTCAACTTTTGCCGTTAATGGATGTTCAGAACTGGTATAATTGTCGAAACCATATAATAAGGCGTCTCGGATTAAAAGGCCTGTGTCTGTTTTTCGATGGGTGTTCTTGAAAACGACGAAATTGTCCCCTCCACCTGCCAGGTAACTAGAGGTTAACACGTGGTAGTATTCTTTTGAAAGGATAGAGTCTTCTTCATTTCCAAATTGGAAATAGTGCGAGTCGGGTGTGCCGTGAAGTATTACTCCATGAGGGGAGCCAATAGGTTCTCCATTCCGGTTCGCAATGTGTTTAGCCAGGGCGTTCATTTCAAGCGAGGAAAGTTGAACGATTACCAACGTATTGTCAAAGGGCATAAGTTCAAATACCTTTCCTTTCGTAATGTTACCTTTTGGAAGGCTGGTTCGGAGACCACCAAAATTCAATACACACAAATCAACAGGTTCTTTAAATTGCTCCAACGTATATCGAGTAACCATGTCGGCAACCGCATTGCCCAACTCGCTTTCAGGATGGTACTTTGTCATGCTCAGGCCGCAATAACCGATCACTGAATTCATCTGACTATCAATCTGAGCCTTGTACGGGGCAATTAGAGCTACAATCTTAGGGTCAATGGCAGTGGTAGATGTGTCAAGCCGATTGAGGTTAGCAGCTTGGCTGTAAATAAATGGGTGTCTATGGCATGAAAAGAGTAGGGTAGTACCTACAAGAAATAAAAGGTATGTTCTTTTATTAAAAAACAAGGTCGATCTCTTTCTTAAGAAATTGGATAGCACGCGCCACCAGATCATTTTTTCGATCGATAACATCATTTAAAATGGCTTTACCCAAATCCGTACTCGTTGCAAATTCAGACATGTCTTTGTAACACTGCCCAATGACAATTAGGGAGTTTTCTTTTGCTGCTTTGACCATAATCCAGGCCTGGTCGCTAATGTATATTTGTTGTGAAACGTTGTGATTAAATTCTTCAGCAATTGCACCCGTTAGGCGAAGATTAAAGTCAGCAGCTGACAAATCGGGGTCTGCCAAGCGCAACACCAAATTGTCCAGGCGAACCCGTTCTAAAAGTATGGTAAGCCTTTCGTATGCCTGAAGCTTCATAGGCGTGATGTCGGTTGATCGTTTGTTTCTCAGCTCAAGTTCCTTTCGCTTGAAATCTTCGTCAAGCATCTTTTTAAGGGTAAAGTAAGTAACTAGGAAAACAATAAACGCCGGTACAAAAAATCGTAAGATTTCAACGAAAAGTTCTAAGGTGTCGATCACTAAAAATGTCATATTCAATATATACTATTGGGTTGCAAATTAATCTATAAACGGTTTTTTAGAGCAGTTTAATCTTTAAAAAATGAATAAATTTGTAAAGTATCATATTATGGAAGTACTACTCGATATACCGGTCAAGTTCAGCGAAGGGGCTCTTAAGAAGCTTGGAGAAATAAAATTGGAGTCTGATTCAGAGACTGCTCCCTATTTACGTATAGGTGTGAAGGGCGGTGGATGCTCGGGTCTTTCATACTTGCTCGCGTTCGACCAAAAAACGGAAAAAGACAATGAATACCTCCTTGAAGATATTCAGGTTATCATTGAAAAACATCATGTGATGTATGTTTTGGGCATGGAAATCGACTACGAAGACGGCTTAAATACCCGAGGTTTTGTTTTTAATAACCCAAATGCGAAAGAAACCTGTGGTTGTGGAGAGTCGTTCTCAACCTGATTGCTCGCATAAATCTGGAGTTTAATATCTTTTTGACCCAACCCTCTTTTCATCATTCACGTATATTAGGACAAGTTTTATTGTCTATATGAATATGAAAAATTTATTATTTCTAATTTTAATCTTAGGTCACTTTACGGCATTTGGCCAGACCAATGTTCCTGCTTTGATAACTTCCAATCAAACCTGGACCTCTTCCGGAAGTCCATACCTGATTTCACAGAATACCATCTTGGAAGCTGGGGTGCAATTGAAAATAATGCCCGGGGTGACGGTCAAGTCGACCGTGCCTAATTTGACATGGTTTGTTGACGGAGAGTTGCAGGCTTTAGGTGGGTCTTCTACAGGTGAAATCCGAATCGATAGTTTAGAGATTAAATTTTCAGCCACCAGTGCGAGTTATAACCCAGGGTCTGGCACGGGAGCATACTTTAATTGGTGTCGATTTACGGGAGTGAAAAAATCCCAATCAGGCCAACTTGCTGCAATTAAAGGCAACGGAATCTCAATAAAAGTAGAAAACTCCCTATTTGTTAATCACGATTATGGAATTGACTTTGGGCCAAATGGATCAAATTGGGTTTATGTTAATGACTGTTCCTTTCAAAACCAGGCCAAATATGGTATTCGTTGTTTCGCTTCGCGATCGAATGGTGCAGACGTCCGAAACAGTACATTTGATCGAGTAGGTGGTCTTTACTTCTATGGCATGTTAATTTTTAAAGAAAATACGCTGACCAACATAGGAAGTTTTAGTTCGTACGCTTACAATGATGTTCAGGTAGTGTGCAATTCGTTTAAGAAAGTAAATAGTGGAATTGTGTTTACCGTTTACCGTTCCAGTGAAATTGTAAACCTGGAGTTTCGGTCTAATACGTTGGATAGCTTTACAGGTAGTAGAATGGTGGAGATTCATTGGAGAGAATCGAATGCCAACACAAGCGCAGTAAAGTTTAACTACAATAATTTCCTAAATCACACGACTAACGCCCAAAAGGTAATAATCTCTAGTGCCAACTTTAGTCCATCTGGCTTTGGCGACATGGATTTTAAACGCAACTATTGGGGAACGACCAGTGCAAGCGCGATCTCTGAATTAATTACGGATAATGATGACGACATATTGATTTCAGGTAAAGTTATTTTTCACCCAATTTTATCTTCAAAACAAGTGGGGTGCGAAATATCTACCTGTGAAGCGTCGTACTATCTTGCCGTGGATACCAGTACCCGATACAATCTTTATGTCGTAAACAACAGTACAGGTACAACCACAAACACCAAGTACGATTGGTCATTTGGTGATGGAACTACCTCAAAATCAAAAAATCCAGTACATACCTATTCAAAATTTGGTCTATTCGAGCTTTGCCTGACTATTTCAAATAAGGCCGACAAATGCCAAAGTACAATTTGCGATTCAATTGGCCTTGATTCTAATGGTAGGTTATTAAAGGCAGATGGGTTTACCATTTCTGTACTCAATGAAACTGATATTGTTGGTATGAAGCCATTGGATAAAGCCAATAATTGGGGTTTGTATCCAAATCCAACACAGGGTGATATTGTAGTTCAATTAAATGCAAAATCATATGGTATGTCGGAGATTAAGGTTGTTAATGCCTTCGGACAGCAGGTGATGGTTAAGTCTTTTGAAATAACTCAAGGATTGAATGAAATAAACATTAATCTTAAGGGAAGTGCACAGGGGATTTATTTTGTGCGAGTTGATGCGGACCATGAAGTAAGAGTGTTCAAAGTAATGTTAAAAGACTGATACGTTAATTAACGGAATTAAATAAAAGAAGACTTGAGATCAAGTCTTCTTTTGTCATGACAGAAAGTGAATTAATAAGCGGGTGTATAGATAATGACAGGCGTTGCCAAAATGCCTTATATAAAAAATATTACCCGTTAATGAGCAGCATTGCACTGCGTTATTGTTCAAGCCAGGATGAAGCTTTGCAGGGAATAAACTTCGGTTTTTTGAAGGTGTTAAACAGCATTGGCAAGTATGACGGTAAGTATGCACTTGCTACCTGGATTAGGAATATTTTAGTCAACCATCTGATCGACGAATTTAGGAAGAATCAGCGCTACAATGACAAAACTCAGGTGTCTGATTACCAGGTATTTGAAGCTGGGTTTAACCGGAATCTTGCCGAGATTAAATGGGAAGAAGACGAGCTTAGATCTATGCTCAATAAACTGCCTAATGTTACTCATAAGGTATTTAATATGTATGCGATTGATGGGTATAAACACAAAGAAATTGCTGAAATTATGCACATATCCGTTGGCACCAGCAAGTGGCACGTAAGTGAAGCGCGTAAACGTTTGCGAACCCTCCTCGAGGAACAGGCTGAGAAGGAAAAAAAAAGGATTGAATTAGCGAACTTTAAAACATGAATCCAATAGACGAAATATTCAAAAAAGGACTGGAGGGAAAAGGCAATGCCTATTCTCAATCTCATTGGAACGAAATGGATGGGCTGTTGGACCAAAAAAGGCGCCTTAAGTTGCGTATACTTACTCGCTATTTATATCTTCTTGGGTTGGTTAGTGCCATCGCTGTTACGGTTGGACTGAATGCCCATTTAAACAAACTTGTTGACGATTCTGTGGCGGTAAATGAGGGCGAGACCAAACGTGCTAATCTGGGGTTAGGAAGTGAGCAGGGACCAAGTGAAAAAGAAAACATTGCAGATTTTATTACCCAAGAAATAAAGCCAAGTAATACGAATCAGATGAAACAGTCTGAAGGAGGATCGAACACAACCGCAATCGAGACTAATCCGGGTGAAAATAATTCTCGAGAGACAAGTTGGACTCAACCTCAGGTTATTGAACCTGTTTCATTAACTGTTGAAAACCTGGATACACACAACGAGGACGAACGGTTTGTTTTTAGAAACGAAATGGATCTA
>CAYZWM010000012.1:0-23257 GCA_964482155.1 uncultured Chitinophagaceae bacterium
AATGGGCGAATTCCTTCCAGCTATCGCCAAGACAGGTCTACACTAGGGGTATTACACGTTTGTAGATGGCAATGGATGTGCGAATATCGATTCAACCGTTGTTCGTGTTGATTCAATTCCAAATGCAAGCATTGCTCCTGCCGGACCGTTTTGTGAAAATGGGGGTGTACAAACACTTACAGGAGATATAAACAAAGGAGGTCGGTTTGGTTCAACCGCTTACCTGGATACACTTGGAGAATTTGATCCAGCTGTTGCTCAACGAGGAACACACAAGATATACTATGCGTTTGTAGATGGCAACGGATGTCGTAATACCGATTCGGCAAACATTCAGATTGACAGTATACCAAATGCAGCAATATCATCGGCTGGGCCATTTTGTGAAAATGAAGGGGTTCAAACCATAATTGCACAGGTTAATTCAGGAGGGAAATTTAGACAGACCCCATTCTTTGATACAACCGGAAAGTTTTACCCGTCCATAGCCCAGGCCGGAACTCATAAAATATGGTACACCTTTGTGGATGGAAACGGATGTTCGAATACGGATTCAACGTTGATTCAGGTGGACTCCATTCCGGGTGCGGGAATTACACCAGCAGGGCCATTTTGTAGGAATTCCGGGATCAAAACGTTACTACCTTCAATCAATTCTGGAGGGCGGTTTACACCCACTTCTTATCTGGATACCTTGGGTCGCTTCGATCCTTTTGCGGCCAGTTCCGGTTCATATACAGTTTACTACACTTTTGTAGATTCAAGGGGTTGTTCAAACATAGATTCAACAGTCATTCAGGTTGACTCCATACCAGATGCGTCTATTGTCGACCCAGGCCGTATCTGTCTTAATGCGGGCGTTCTACGAGTTGTTCCAACCAAAACAGGTGGGACTTTTTCCGGAGGGACGTTTATAGATTCTGTGGGTGATTTTGATCCCACAATTTCAGGTGTCGGGTCATTTATGGTGTATTATACCATGAATGATGGTGCGGGTTGTTTTAGCACAGATTCACTTACAATCAGGGTCGATTCAGTCCCAGGCGCGAGGATTGTTTCAGCAGGACCTTTTTGCGAAAATGCAGGTCTTCAAACGTTAAATGCCCAAACCAATACATCCGGTAACTTTACGGTAACAAGTTATCTAAAAAGCAATGGAGAGTTTAATCCAAATCTTGCACAAACAGGTTTGCACAAGGTATACTACACATTCGTTGATGGAAATGGTTGTTCGAATACAGATTCAACCGTCGTACGAGTTGATTCACTTCCAGATGCATCCATTCTTGCCGCTGGACCATTTTGCGAAAATGAGGGAATCCAGGTAGTTACACCAAATAACGGTCTTCCTGGCACTTTTACAGGTTTGGGAATCAATGCTGGAGGTGATTTTGACCCCTCACTGGCCAATCCTGGTCTTCACAAGATATTCTTTTCGTTAACCGATGGTAATGGGTGCAGCCAAACAGATTCCATCAATATTCGGGTACATGCTTTACCTGATGCAGGTTTGCCACAATTGGGTCCGTATTGCCGAAATGATGGATTGATTCGAATAAATCCGTATACGCTAGGCGGTACGTTTTCAGGAGGGGTATACATAATTGCCTCTGGGCGATTTACCCCATCTTTGGCTAACATCGGGTTCAACAAAGTGGTTTACACCGTTACAAATACGAACAATTGTACATCGATAGATTCAATAATGATTGAGATTAGAGGTGTGCCATCCAATGGGTTGACCATAACCCCTCATGAAGGATGTGAACCATTAACTGTATTGCTCGAAACGGTGCAAACGGGAGACGAAGACAGCGTTCATTGGAACGTAAATAATCAGGAATTCATAAACCAGTTTCAAGTTTCTCTAACCCTTCAAGCGGGAATTTATCCGGTCAAGCTGCAGGTATTTAGTGCCGATGGGTGTCGCACAACAATTGACACCAGTTTTGAGGCCTTCCCCAAACCTGTGGCGGACTTTGATTATACGCCCAAAGACATATACATTTCAAATCCACAGGTGTTCTTTACCGATCTTTCTATAAACAATGTAGTTGGATGGAATTGGGTGTTTGGGGATGCGTCCACTTCTTCGGATCAACACCCAAACCATACGTATCCTGGAAGTGGTGAATACATGGTGCAACTGTTTATCGAAAACAGTGACGGTTGTCTGGATACAACCGAACAAGCCGTTTGGGTATTGGACGAACTTCTGGTCTTTATTCCCAATGCCATAAGTCCTAATAATGATGGATTAAATGATGTATTTAGAGTTACTGGAATCGGGCATACCAACATTGCGATAGAAATATTTAACCGGTGGGGCGAGCGTGTTTATGAATCGGATGACTTTAAAGAATGGGACGCAATGTATCAAGGAAACAAAGTACCCTTGGGTTCCTACATTTATATAATGACCATTACCGATAACCGCAGCAAGAAATATTATAGAAATGGTGAGGTTACAGTCGTGCGATAATTTGGTTTTAGCCAAGTCTTTAACGTGTTTTGTACGCACATGGAAACAGTATTAATTACGGGAAGTAATGGTCTATTAGGCCAAAAACTTACAGACTTATATGTAAGCAAGGGAAATAGACAGGTGGTTGCTACCGCCAGGGGTGTAAATCGTAACCCAGCGACTGCTGGATACACATACGTAGAGATGGATATCTTAGATCCAGATCAATTAAATTCTGTTATCAGCCAGGTCAACCCCCACACCATTATTCATGCTGCTGCAATGACCAATGTTGATGCTTGTGAACTAAATCCAGAGGCGTGTGAAGACCTAAATGTTACAGCCGTAAGAAATCTTGTAAAAGAAGCAAATCGGGTAAATGCTCACTTTATTCTTGTGTCGACGGACTTTATTTTTGATGGGAAAGATGGCCCATATAAAGAGGATGCGGAGCCTAATCCGCTAAGCATTTATGGACACTCTAAACTAAAAGGCGAGGACATTGTGAGGTCAGAAGCTAAATCCTGGGCGATTGCCCGTACGGTGTTGGTGTACGGTTTGGTTGCAGATATGAGTAGAAGTAACATCGTTCTTTGGGCAAGGGAGAGTTTGGCCGAATTAAAAGAAATAAATGTAGTTGACGATCAATACCGTTCGCCAACACTTGCTGAAGATCTGGCTATGGGATGTTTTCTCATTGAACAGCAAAACGCTACGGGTGTTTTTAATATTTCGGGGCAGGATCAGATGAACATCTATGAGCTGGTGCAGCGAGTTGCGGACTATTTTGGTCTTAGTATGGAAAACGTATCTAAAATAGATAGCAAAAGTTTGAATCAACCAGCAAAGCGACCACCCATTACTGGCTTTGATCTATCAAAGAGCAGACAAGTTCTGGGCTATGATCCACATTCTTTTGATGAAGGCATTGAAATAATTTACAACCAATTCGTTCAGGCAAACCAATCATAATATGAGAAAACTAACCCTAACCCTATGTTTAAGTCTTTGGATAATCAGTGCATTTGGCCAATACAAGAAACCATATCGAATCACATACGATTCAAGCGACAAGGCATATTTTATAACCAATAGGGGAGAAGGAAGTGTACTCAAATTAGATTCCAACTACAAAGTAACCAAGATCATTACGGGTCTAAAAGATCCGCGTGATCTTATGATTGGCAGTCTTGCTGGGAATAAAGGATTGATGGTGATCGATAGCAACCAAATAGTGGTTTACAACTATGCCAATTTTGTCAAAATGACGGCTTTTAATGTAACCAATGCTGTTGAAATTGATGACATAGAGGCAAGTCCGACCAATGCAGGAGAATTTTATCTGACGGATGTGGGTGCTGATAAAATCATACACGGTAAAATTGGGTCTGCTCCTTTCTTTACACCGACCTATTCGACACTTATCTCCTCCGGAATTAATAGACCCAAAGGCCTTATGTTCAATTCCAGTGGAGAATTATTGGTCGTGTCAGACGAAGACAGTGCCAAGGTTTATAAAGTCGATTTGTCAAATGGGAAATTGACCCCACTTTTGTCCTCAGGTCTCGATAGTTTAAACAGCATAACTCAGGATGGAGAAGGCAATTATTTCTTAACCAATTGGGGGAATAGCTTTTTGTATCGATGCGATAAGAATTTTAACAACCTGACGAAACTCACGGCGTATAACAAACCAGCAGGAATGATCGTAAACCGCCATGACGATTTATTGATTGTGCTTTGCCATTTATGCAACAAATTGGAATTTCATAAGTTGCACTACTTCGAGCCAGTCGGACAAACGGGGGCCTGTGTCGGTGACTCATTTGATATTCCGTTGTCCATTGCGGCAGAAGGTGTAGGTTCATACAATACCGGAAATCGATTTGAAATCGAATTGACCGATTCCAACAGAGATTACGCTAAAGTAGTGGTTATTGGAAGTGTTTCGAGCACGACCACGCCAAAGTCTATTCGGTGTGTTCTTCCTCCCGGTGACTATGGTCAATATCACAGTTACCGAATTAAGTCTACGAATCCAGAATTTTACAGCAGCAAAACAGTTTTTACACCTTATCCAACGCCTGATTTAGATGATATTGTCTCCAATTGGACATTGTGCAAAGGCAGTCTGGTCAATATTGGGGTGAACAGCGATACAGGAACGACGTATGTATGGAATGATGCCAGGCATCTAGATGACAGTACAACGGCTAACCCCCTGTTCCAATCCTCAGATTCAGGAAACTATACATACCAACTTGTTGCCACAAACAACACGTATGGATGTATAGACAGTGCTGAAGTAAGCGTAACTGTCTATCCCGATATTCAACTCCCTACCTTGAAATATGATGTTGAATTTTGCCAGGGCGAATCAGATTCCATTGGAGTTCGAAATTCTCCCTATACATTTTCTTGGCAACCTAAAATTGGATTGTTAAGAACCGATGTTCCTAACCCCCTATTTTTAGGTGTTTCTAGCCAGAAATACTACGTCCATGTGGAAGACAAAACAACGGGTTGTGAAGGAAATGATTCGGTTGATGTTGTGGTTCATGATAACCCAACATTGATCATGGACGCAACGTATTACAAAGTGTGCTCAGGAGACTCATT
This sequence comes from uncultured Chitinophagaceae bacterium, assembly GCA_964482155.1. GTDB lineage: Bacteria > Bacteroidota > Bacteroidia > NS11-12g > UBA9320 > UBA987. Next base: position 5,084 of record CAYZWM010000012.1, read on the forward strand.
GTTCCTCAATTCGACCACAGATACGAGCAATTCCATTTTGTGGAACCCAACCACTAATTTGAGCGATAGTACAGTTGTAAACCCAATCTTCACCTCTTCCGATTCAATAGGTGTATTTGATTACAAGGTAACTGTGCGAAATAATTTTGGTTGCACACTTGAGGAAGGCCTTGTTATCAGCAACAATTCAACCCCTATGGGCGCTCAACTTAACCAGGTGATCAAATGTCCTAAATGCCCAGTTGCATATATTGAAGGCGTGTTGCCAATAAATACGGTTGGAGAACTATATGTGATGAAACACGTAAACGACTCGGCGTGGTTAGGCGGTTCGTTTGATACGTTAAATTTTGAAATGCGGCTCGACGATATATTCGCTAATGGGGAGTTTCTTTATGGGTTTATGAAGGTAATTTCGGACTCTGGGTGTGTTTGGTTTTCGGATACCATACGATTTGTTTTCTTATCGATTAACGAAGTTACGACCAACCCATTACAGATTTACCCAAATCCTGCACAAGATCAGGTGACCATCTTTTCTTCGAATTCGACCTTGGAGTCTGTCGAGTTGTATTCGTTGTCTGGAAAGAAGCTACCGACACCTTCAGTAAAGGCTTCAATAAATTCATTATCAGTAGATACGCAGTCAGTGCCAAATGGGATGTATGTGATGGTCATTAAAGATTCGAAAGGGTCTTTTATCAAATCTAAACTCGTGATCCTAAAATAGTTCGTGTCCGAATTGTGTTTAATCGCAGGATTGATTTATGATTACATCACGATCAAGTAGAGTATTCCAACGGCTAACATGATCTTGTAGATTCGGTGAGCCCAAAACAAACTTTTCTTTCCTTTTGTCGTGGTCAAAATGCCCCAAGCTAGAAGAGTGAAAAGGCTTATGAATATGACATACCACAAGGTGTATTGCCCATCGGACATGTGATAAAATGTCAGTGAAAACCCAACGATAAGCGTAGACACCAATCCAACAATATTCTTGCTGGCCTTTCTTCCCCATACCGTGGTTATCGATTGGTTGCCAACGGCAACGTCTCCCTCCAAATTTTTCAGGTCTTTAATCAATTCACGATTAAATAATAAGCTAATGACGGTTGCAGCTAATAGGATGATTACCCATTCGACGTGCTGGTAGTATAAAGCAATACTAAACACAGAAATTACAGACAAGATGGAGGCAACAAACTCGCGAACAATGGGTATTTTTTGAAGTTTGTGAGAGTAAAACCAGAGCCAGAACGTAAATGCTAAGAAAAACAAGAAAACCCGCCAGGAAGCTAACATGCTGAATGATAGTCCAATAACATTAAATACGAAGTACATAGTTAGGCAAAACTCCTTACTTACCACGCGATCAAATAGGGTGCGGTGCGGGCGATTAATTAGGTCTTTCTCAAGATCATAGAAACTATTTATGATAAATCCAGCAGCTACAATAAATACCGTTGCGGCCACAATTAAGTGGAGTTCAGGGTCTTTAATAATGTCCCAGTGTGATTTGCCCGGTGTGAAAATGTAAACGGCAGAAACGTACTGAGCAAGTGCTGTGAATAAGACATTTGGCCAGCGAATTATGGACAATAGCCCTAAAATCTTGACAATAAATAATCGTTTTTTTCGGCTAAGCAGGGCCAAGGTTAAAAGGTAAATACAACTTCAAGTTGATAATCCTTCAATCTCCGTTGCGCCTCACTTAAATCTTCGGTGAAACCAAGAAAATATCCACCTCCGCCACTACCACAGAGTTTTAGATAGTAGGCATTGCTATCAATACCCTCTTTCCATAGTTTGTGAAAAACGGTGGGTATCATAGGAGAGAAGTTCTTTAATAATAAGCTGGACAACTCCTTTATGTTCGATAACAAGGGCACAATATCCCGCTTTAAGAAAGCCTGGATACAGGCATCATTATATTTCTTAAATTCTTTTTTAAGCATATTTCGGAAACCTTCGTTCTTCATTTTTTCCATAAAAATGTTGATCATCGGTTCCGTTTTGCCTGGTTGTCCGCTATTAATCAGAAAAATGGCTCCCTTACCGTTAGCGTCTGCGTCTGGTAGTCCAACCGTACCCATACTTTCCTTCGATTTAATGAGAACTGGAAGGTTTAGGTAACAAATCAGCGGGTCGAGGCCTGAACTTTTTCCATGGAAGTAACTTTCCATTTGGCCAAATATCATTTTCAATTTGGCTATTTGAGGGCTTGTCGGCTTCTTCTCAAACGTAAGTGTGTCGGAAGAATAGCGATTGTAAATAGCCGCAACTAACGCTCCTGAACTTCCGACCCCAAAACCCTGAGGTATACTTGAGTCGAAGGTTAGACCTTCTGCGATGTCTTGCTCAAATTTATTAAAGTCAAAATCAAAATGAAGTTCCTCGCTTAACGCCAGTTCCTTTAGATATTTACCAAACTGACCCAGATGTTGGTTCGAAGTGAGGTTATCACCTTCGAGCGTCTGGTTGTATTTAAGACTGCCTTTGTACGAGTTGTACGGAATAGACAATCCCATGGAATCTTGTATGATCCCATACTCTCCGAAGAGAAGTATTTTGGCGTAAAAAAGTGATTCTTTTAACATTCTAAAGCGGTAGGTCCGATTCCAACGTTGTCGCAAATATACTTGCCATTTGAACAATGTCCAACCAGCTCCGTTTTTATGAGTTGGTTTGCCATGTCGATATCCTGTTTGGGATACAGTAAATGTACATTAGCCCCTGCGTCTAAGGTAAACGTAATATGTGTGCCATTTCGTTTGCGGAAGTTGCGAATTTTTTGAATAATGGCCAACGTATTGGGTTCCATAAGAACAAACGAAGGACTAGAGGTCATCATCATCGAATGCAGCATAAGAGCTTCGAATTCAACTAGTTCTACAAATTTGTCCAGGTCGCCGGCAGTCAATATGGTCTTCATTTTGCTCATATTTTCCTGTGCAATTTCGAAACGTTTGTCGCCAAGAGGGTGGTTGTTGAGCAAGGCATGCCCAACCGAACTCGATACCGATTTTTGACCTTCGTGAACGATTAATATCGTGTCCTGAAACGTGTTGAAAACCGGGTGCACATCGTTAAATACAGTTGCAAAATTGTCCGAGCTACCCACATAATCCGGATGCTCTCCCCATTCAACTACTCCGCCATAGACAGATCGGCTTGCGCTACCACTTCCAATTCTGGCGAGGTTACTTGCTTCTTGAAAAAAATCTTGTTCTAATAGGCCTAGTTCTTGAAGCATGGTGCAAACACATAAAGCAAGTGCACTCATGCCACTAGCCGAACTGGCAATGCCACTGCTGTGTGGGAAAGTGTTTTGTGTATGAACGTCAAATTTATACGCCTTAAGCTCGGGATACAGAGTATAAATATGTTCAAAAAAGGCAGTCACTTTGGGTTTGAATGCCTCGTTAATTTTGCCTTCAAAATAAACTGTGATTTCAGGGGATTCGGAAGCCGTCCACCGCAGTTCGGTTTGTGTATGGCAGTTCGACAACGTAAAGCTAATGCTAGCGTTACTTGGAGTTTGAAATCCTTTTTTACCCCAGTACTTGACCAATGCAATATTCGAAGGGCTTTGCCATTTACATTTTCCAGAAGAAGCGGTGTTTGTCATTTGGACTTCAAAGGTAGGTAAGGAATTACTTGTATGATTGGTTTGGGGAAGTTCTTTAATTATAACAAACACTATCACACGAAATCGTATTTTTGGCATTCTTGAAAAGGAAAATCAAACATCCAATAGTATCTAAAGGGATGCTCCTAAGCGTCTTTGTTTTGTGGTCGTTCCATGTTTTTGGTCAACAAATAACCCGTCATTTTACCGTCGAGGACGGCTTGCCAAGTACGGAAGTATACTTTGTTCATCAGGATTTTGACGGCTATATGTGGTTTTGTACAGATCGTGGTGTTTCAAGATATAATGGACAGAAGTTCGAAAATTTTACGGTTCAGGATGGATTGTGCTCCAATACCAATTTTCAAATTTTTGAAGATTCAAGTCACAACCTCTGGTTTACTGGGTTTAACGGAACGCTAAGTTATTGGGAATATTCAACTAAATCGTTTAAGGCATTTGCTCAGAATGAGCAATTAAAGGAATACTTAGGTCCATACAACTGGGTGCACTCGCTTGTTTTTACAGATGATTCCATGCTCATGTTTCAGTATGCAAGACCGGCTGTTTTAGTTTCCCCGAAATCAGAAGAATTTGGCAGTATTTCCATTTATTCCCAATATACAAATGATACGTTTTCCAACCTAGTGATTCATTCTATGGGAAGACGTCGACCACTGAATTATTATTTAAACAAAGAGCGAAGTTTAAATGATACCATTGTTGAACAGGACTTAACATCGTTACATACCCTTGTTTCCAGTTTACCAAAAGAAGGGAATATTTCTCAAATTTACCAAACGCAAAAGGGTTGGTTTGTTTCCACTGCGGTAGGCCTTATGACACTCGAGAATATGGGTCACCGTAAAACACTATTCAATGGGGTAGAGATCTCATCCGTATGTATTGATTTTGAGAAGAACCTCTGGGTATCGACCATTCGAGATGGTGTTTTTGTACTTAGGCAGGAAAAAATTACGAACCACGATGTACTGAAATTTCTTAAGCCGGGTGATCGGATTACAGCCATACAAACCTTAGGTGAAGAGGTCTTATTTGGGACAAGCAAAGGGGTTGTTTCAAGTCTGTACGGTGAGCAATTAAGCGTGAAAGCGGACGAGAGTGATATCCATCATATGGGTTTTGCCAATGGTGTTGTTCGTGCTTCATTTGGTCAAGTCATTTCAAAAACAGACAAAGGTTTTGTCGTAGAAAAAAATCCAAAACAGGCGGATAATTACCAAACAATTCGAATCAACGACACCATAGATTTCTTTTTTACAGCGTATAAATATGGGTTTATTAACCCCCATTCCCAAGAGGAAAATAGTATAAATGGTCGAGTAATTACGGCTACTTCAGACACTGTCGGAAATGTCTATTTTTCTACGTTAGCCGACTTGATGGTTGCAAATTATAAACACGGGGTAGAATTGACTAGTATGATCAAATCACTAGGTTTTACTGGCCACACGGTAAGGGAGATTGATCTGTCTATAGACTCCGTATTGGTGGTGGCGACTTCCGGTTCAGGCCTGATTATTTCGACTCGAAGTGGGCGAATAATCGTAAAATTAACCAAAGAAAATGGTTTGGCATCCAACATGATCAATGCTATTTATATAGACCCTGTGCTTTCGAGAATATGGTGCTGTACGAATCGAGGTATTAGTATTGTTGATTATGAATTTAAGCTCGACAGTTTCTTTGTGAAAAATATTGACAATATCAACAAAACACATGGTTTGTTGTCTAGTTTTTTGCTTGATATTGTAGCCAAAGATTCTATGATATGGGTGGCGAGCCAGAAGGGGATTTCGTCGATTCCTAAAACATTTCGCCAGGAGAAAAATCCTTCCCCAAAACTACAAATTGAGCACGTGACCGCTTTGGGTAAAATGATAACGAACGGGGTTGAACTCATTTATAATCAAAATGACATCAACCTTCGTTATAATGCATTTTCTCTTCATAAACCCATAGACAAGGCGTTTTATCGATACAGATTGGTGAAAGTCAGTAGTGATCGAAACCCCTGGACAGAAACCAATGAGCAACAAATCTCATTCATGAATCTCGAATCAGGGGAATATATATTTGAGGTATCAGCCAGGGCTGATAACAGTTCCTGGAGTAAACCTGTTCCCTTCGAATTCATAATAAATCCCTATTTCTTAGATCGAACTCTTGTCAGGTTTGGCATAGTCCTAAGTATCTTGATGCTGGTCAGTCTTGCGGTATTTTTTCGGTTTCGTAAAATCATTCGAGAGAACGAAACGCAACTCAAGTTAAAAAACCTCCAAATTGAAAATACCGGTTTGGAACTGCAATCATTAAGAGGGCAAATGAACCCCCATTTCATATTTAATGCTCTAAAGTCGATCCAAAAGCTCATCATGGTCGATGATAAAACAAGGGCAAATAGTTTGCTCACACGATTTTCTAAGTTGATTAGGTCATCATTAGAATACACCAGAAAAGACTTTATCGCGTTACCAAAAGAGATTGATTTCCTTACTAATTATCTTGAAATTGAACTTCAACGAACCCCAGATAAGTTTCAATATGACATTAAACTTGACCTAATCGAGTTGGAAGATCTAGAAATACCTTCACTGCTGATTCAACCCATCTGTGAAAATGCCATTAAACATGCTTTTGTATCCGGTACTGGCAAACTTTCCATTCATCTTACGAAACATTCTGAAGATCTAATACAGGTGGTTGTGATTGATAATGGAATTGGATATTACAACGCTCGATTACGCGTGCCGTCCCATCAAAATTCATTGGGCTTGGACATCGTTCGGTCGCGATTAAGTTTGTTGAAGGATCAAGGTTACGACTGCGGTATGGAGATTTTTCCAGTTGATGAGGTGACGAAAAAAGGAACCCGTGTAACCGTTATGATTCCGTGTAAATGAAAGAGTTAAAGGCCATAATTGTTGATGACGAGCAGGACGGGATAGACATCCTCAAGCTCATGATTCAATCCCTAAAATTAAATTTAAGGATTGTCAAATGTTGTCATTCGGCCAATGAAGCTATTGAGGCAATACAACAATTTCAACCGGATTTGGTCTTCCTCGATATTGAGATGCCGGGTAAAGATGGTTTCGAGGTATTAGAGGTGTTTCCAGAGGCTACATTCAAGGTGATTATCGTAACTGGATATGATCATTATGCAGTCAAGGCCATTAAGTATTTAGCATTGGACTACCTCCTCAAGCCGTTTGAAGAATCTGAATTGGACTCAGCCATCAAAAGGGCTGTTGCGGCAATTGAGTTACAGGATAATCGGTTGGCTCTGTTCGCCGACTATATAAAGAACAGGGAAAAAGACATTGAAAAAATCATCATTCCATCCAGCAAAGGGTTTCGTATGGTTCACCTGGATCAAATAATTTACCTCGAATCGCGATCGGGCAACTACTGCCTGTTTAAACTCGATGATAAGAGTGAAACGATGGTGGCCAAGGCGTTATATTATTTTGAAGATATTTTGCCACATCCAAGGTTCTTTCGAATTCACAGATCACGCATCGTTAACCTGGATAAGATCATCTCATTTGACAGCAAATCTGGAGAACTGGAATTGAGCTCCTTAGAAAAAGTGGAAGTCTCTATTCGAAGAAGAAGTGAGTTCAATACGACGCTTCGAAGCTATTTGACTAACTAGTTAGTTTAACGCTTGGCGAGTTATAGCCAACGTTCGGTCTAAGTCCTCGCATTTCTATTATTATTTAACATCTACGTGGCATTTTCTTGCCTAATAATGGCGGAAACCGAAAAGCCGGAATAGAGTAGGTGTATACTAATAATAATATTTTGAAAAAAATTCTGATTTCTTGGATGTTTGCTTTTTGCTTTACCTTAGCAATCGCCCAGCCATGTAACAATTTTAATTCTGGAATGGATAATTGGGTGGGTGTCAACTACTACACATTAGAAACTTCCAGTGTTAGTCCCTCTGATGGTTCACCTTATTTGAGAGTAAGTGATGGTGCCTTTCACACGTATATTGAGAACAGTCAGGATTTTAATGACTTAGGACAAAATTATCTCAACTCTTGTTTGTGCTTCGACTATAAAATGTTCAATGATGGATCTGGACCATCTTCTATTCATCCGACCATAAGACTGTACAATAATGCAGACCAAATATCTTTTGTCGCCACAATTCTTGTTACAGAGAATTCAGATTGGGTGACTGTATGTGCACCTATTATGCATAGTTTGGCCGGAACAGGTATTCTTCCAAGTAGTGTTCATGGACAATGGCATGTTCCACCTGGAACGGCAAATCCGTCAACATATTTTAATAGTGTTTTAGACAATGTAACTCGAATAGAATTTATTGTTGACAATAACTCAAGTTACACGACGGAAATAATCGGGATCGATAATGTTTGTGTTACTACAACCTGTTATCCAGATATTGATATTTCCTTTACAGAGGTAATTTCATGTCACGACAACGAACTTCATCTGTTCAGCACCGCAGCAAGTTATCAAACTGTAGTTTGGACTCTGCCAAACGGACAAACCGTTTCTGGAGCAAATCCAACGATTTCATTACCTCTAACTGGTGATGTAACCAGATCTGATTATTCAGGGGTATACACATGTGTAGTAACTAACCCTGATGGGTCTACCTGGACAAAAACGGTAAATATTACTATTCCTGATGACTGCTGTCTAGGTGATATTGAATACGAGGTAAGCGACTGCTATGATTATACATTTGACTTAATAACAACCGATGTCGACGTGGAACATAGCATTTGGCGTTTGGATGGTGTTGTGGTATCACGAGATGACATATACACCGTTACTTTATCACCAGGTACACACGAAATTTGTGTAAATTATATAGGTACGCTAAAAACTGACGAAAATGAGATTTGCTGTGGGCTTGCCTGCGTCGAGGTAGAAGTCCCAGGAGCTCCTCTTGAGTTACTCCTTTCACTTTACGCATGTGATTTTCAAGATGGAAGTCCAGTGCGAAGGTGGTTTAACCCGTGCAGTATGTTTGCTGATATCCACAGGTATACTTTAAGTGGTTCGAATCCTGGATATAACTACAATTCAGATGATGGCTATACTGATCCAAATGGAATTGTCACAAAAGGATGCATTTCCCACGCTTTGATTCCAGGTACTTACACGTTTACAATATTTGATGAAAATGATTGTGTTACGACCATACTTTCAATCACAGTTTCGGCTCAAATTGGAACAATTGTAGAATGTACGGTTGACATAACAGTACCTTGTGGTTCAGGTATCGACTTACGTGATTCCGTAGTTTGTGAGGCTTGTGGCGTTCTTAACTCAACCAATGGTGGAGTTTGGGAGAAATTCGAAAATGGAAGTTGGGTGGAGATTACTTCTTCATTTGTTCCTTCCTTTAGTGAAGATGGACAATACAGGTTTACTATTAAGAATGAAGCCGAATGTGTTAAATGCATAATGACCATCAACGTAACCACATTGACAGATTCTAAGACCGTAATTTTTACAGATTGTTCAGAGTTCGATCCTGGTTTTATAGTTATGACATTCGAAGATTTGATGACTTACATATTGAGTGTATATCCAGAATGGTGTGGTGATATCGATCCAGATTCCCTTTGGATTGACGACCCCAATTCCATGCCTACAATTCCTACAGGACAATATGCTATCTATCCAGGCGGTCATATGGTGACAGATGGAAGTTTTACAATCAAACCGTCAAAGGATGGCTGCTGTGAATTAATTGTAATATTACAGTGTTTTGAGGTTTCACCTCCTGCGCCGAATAATTCTGAATTTGACGTCGAACAGGAGATGAATGATGACGCACTATTGAATCAACCAAGGTCTCAGACTCCTGAGACAATGTTCAAAATAATACCCAACCCAACAAGTAGAAGCTTTCGAATAATACCAAAAGCTAATGATTTACCAGTAGTTTACGATCGGGTGCAAATTACCAATACCGCTGGGGAACTGGTGTACGATCAATTGGATGTATCCTCACGAGATTATATTAATCTGGATACAAAGGCCAATGGAACATACTTTGTAACGGTCCAGACCGGAATAGCTTTTGATGTGATAAAGCTAACTTTGGTCCGCTAGGTTAGAGTAATTTTCCTATGAATAAAGAGACCACCGTCCGGTGGTCTCTTTTTATTAATAATCCAATAGAGTAAATCAATTTTTGGAATTCCCTTACCTGTCAGTTCACATTCTAATCTTCTTGCCTATCCGAAACCTTCCAGGCCTTAATCCGTATTAAGAACAAGGCGTGCAATGAAAGTCAACACTATATATCCTGTTTTAGGACTGCTGATGATGTTAAATTTTCAAGCAAGTGGTCAATCCGATTCACTAAATATTCCGAAGTTGACGCTAACTACCTCTATGAATCCACTCATATTAGTGGCATTACAGGAAAATACCTGGGATGTTGGATTGGAGTTTAAATTAACCGACCACTTTTCGGTTCAAGGTCTCGTTGGGGCGTTGTACCACAGTCCATTTTATAATCATAATCATCGTGTTTCCGGTCAGTATGGATTGTTGGGTTTGAGATATTATCCACTCAAAACGGGGACAGGATTTTTTGGTGTAAGTTATGGCATGAGTCATGTGGCAAGAAGTACAGCTGCATTTTTTCATACCAATGTTGGAGGGTATTTCAAGTTCATTGAGTTTGACAAGTACTCCCAATCTGCAAATATTGTGTTTGGCTTGAATGGAGCACTCGCAGGTGAAACGAGATTTCCGTTTGAGATATATGGAGCCGTAGGTTTAGAGTTTAGAAATACACATTTTGGTTCATTGACAAGGTATGAGAATTATTCAATAAGATATAGAAGAGTAGGTGCACTTTATGGTGAAATGCCAGGCAGGTCCATGGTACCTAAAATTCTATTTGGATTCAGAGTCGGTTATGTGCAATTGAAATAAGTCTACTCCTTTTGAAATATGGTTGTGGGTTTGAGCTGTTACTGATAAAATGGGTGCTTACCTAACCATATCATCCCAGGAAAAAATGGTTTTAAAGTTTCGAGTTTTAAAGTATTGCTGGTCCTGCTTGTTACCTACGACCAATGCAAAATCGCCTCCCCAGGCACCAAGTGACTTAATGCTCTTATCGTAGTCGTGAAACAACGTTTGTTTTACCGTCTTTCGTCCTAAAATACGGCCTAATTCGGCTTCGTGCTGGTCTAACAGTTCAGAGAAATCGGGCAGATCGGTGCACTTGACTATATTCTCCGTTTGTTTCGTAAACCATTGGGCTAATTTCGGGGGAATCGTATTTAGGTCAAATTGGTTTACCTCGTCTTCACTATTCTGCTTATGGCCAAGATGAACGAAAAAAAGTTGGTTTTTAAAAGAAGGCTCCCAATCAATGGTTTCCCAAGTTGCCCGCCCATCGACAAGTTGGTACATCACCGGTTTGTTTTCCAACCCAACCGCTACGTCATACCCACTGCCTTGAAATGCAGAATGCAAGAGTTTAATACCATCTACGTTTGCCCATTGAGCTAAATTAGATACCAACGTTGAGCTAGACCCTAAACCATAGCTTTGATCAAATTCAAGTCGAGTAACCACATCGTAGCCCGTTTGGTCGAAATCTAACGTCGAACTGTGCCTAACGATAAAATTGAACAGGTCTTGAAGACGCTGGTTTACCGTAGAATTTAAGCTGGATTTGTTGTGTACATCGATCTGCGTTTTTAACCAGATGTCGTTGTTGCAATCGATTGATTTCCAAGATACTATTCCAGGGTTGTCGGTTTTCTTAACGTCCATAGACTGCCCAAATTTTGTCGGAATGGCGAGAGCCTTAGCGCCTGCCAAAACGATATACTCTGAGCTTAATATGAGTTTGCCGGATGAATAGTACCGCATAGTGCAAATTTAGGTGTTTGAATGATTCGCAAATCGTAAATTTGAATACCAAAAATAAGCGTAAATGCAACAGTTAGGAATAGGAACTCGAATAAAACACGGAACATATGGACAAGGAATACTCTGTAAAATAGGAGTTGAGTTTTTCTCCATTAGTTTTTTTGATGGTGGATTACGAGAAATTGAGAGAACCGACAAGGACATTGAAATTATAGAAGCGATAGAACCTGAAAATAATATGGTCAGTGTAGATGAAATAGAAGACATTCTATATCGGCTTTTGACCAAACATTCAGATTCAATTGAAGTGATTGAAATTGGAGACCGATGGAGAGGTGGTCTTTTGGTGTTGGAACCAAAAGATCAAAGTGCTCAGGTAAAAGAAATGCCAATAGATACCTTCTTTCACAAAATTATTATGGTTCGAGATCGATTGCGAGTGCTGGAGCAAAACATCAATTCCCACAAGTCTTTGGCCGATGACGAGAAGGTTCATTTACAACAATACATTACTCGGGCCTATGGCTCATTAACCACATTTAATGCATTGTTCAAACATAAAGAGGATCATTTTGTTGGGTCAGGAAATGGGTAATTATCCTTTTCCACAACCTCAAGTATTCTCGGATTGGCTTTTGAATATTTGACCAAAACCCATTTGTTATCCCAGTCGTAGATGTTTTTCTCTGTAAGGATTACGTACTTCACCACCTGCCTGCCATCATTGTTCGGTGTAAAATGGATTTTAACCGATTCGCTTCCTACTCGTCTTGAGAAATCAACGAGGTCGTACCGACCATAGTGACTAAGATGATATGATTTTCGAATTGAATTCAGAACCGGTAATAAGGTTGCGCCAATCAATAAAAACACCGCCCAGGTAGTGGTGCTTTTTCGATAAAAGCGCACTTTTTTGTTGGTTGTGTAATTCTGATAGCGATAGAGTTTATACAGTATTGAAAGCACGCCAATGCTACCAACAACAAAGAGAATAAACCCAATAAAGGTGAGAATATGATCATAGCCTTCTTCGTTTACAAACCAGTTTTGATAAACGATTTGCCACCCTACAAACGAAAATACCGACCACCCAATTACGCGATATTTATAGGGTAGTTGCTCATTTTGTTTGGCATAGTAAGCAAGGTCTTGTTTTAGCTTCATTTGTACTGCACGGGCTTTTCGCTGTGCGAAGTCGACGTTTGGCCTTGGCTTTTGGGTCCGTTGTCCGTAGGGGTGATCCCAGTGGCCCGGAGAAACGCGTTTAGTTTCCTGTCCGTACTTGAGCTTTTGGTCGTGAAAGCGTTTGGTACTTGGGTCGGTTAGTGTATCGTAGGCTTTAGAAATTACTTTAAAATGCTCACCGTTCGAGTTCTTTGCAACGTCGGGATGATGCTTCTTAGCCAGACGGATGTAAGATTTTCGAATGACCTTAGCTCCTGAATAATCAGGGACTTCGAGTATTTTGTAACAGTTAATCAATATCTGGACTGGTTTTTGACCTTATTTAATCGGATACTTGCCAAAACAACATATTTTTTTTCATTTTATCTCGCATTCAGGAAAAGAAAGAAGTTGAAAGAGAATTAACACGTTCTAAGAACGTTATACATTAAACACTATTGCGATTGCATTTGAGAAATTTAATTGGAACAATTCTATTGTGTGTTACTCAGTTCGCCTTTGGGCAGCAACTGACTCCAGGTGTCCACAACTTTGGTAAGGTCAAATTGTGGAACAACCCAAAAGCGACGTTTACCTTCACCAACCCAAGTAGTAAACGGATGTTGTTTTTACCAATCCCGTATCAGAGAAATCTTTATGTCAACCTTCCTGAGGGCTACATAGAATCAGGAGAAACGGTCGAAATAGAGACCATCTATTATACAGAAGATCTGGGCAACTTTACGGTTAATCAACCGCTCTATTTGAGTGGATGGGCCGATCCGATTTACCTCAATCTCAAAGGTAAGATCTTAACGTTTCACCCAGATGCTCATATCGCCTGCCCAAATATGGGGCAAGAACAAAAAGAAGACGCCAGTTCGGAAGTAGCTCAAATCGTTGTAAAGGACAAAGAAACGGGTGAGTTGCTTACCGGAGTAGATATTTTGTTAGTTGGAACTTCGCATAATTACTTTATTGAAAAGACCCGAAAGACCTTTGTTCCACTAAAACGAATACCCATAGGTTTATATCAAATCGATGTCAGCAAGTCTGGATATTACCCAAAGAAAGAACTCGTATACATCAACAAGAAAACAGAAACCATCATATTCGAGCTAGAGAGAACGGCCTTTGATCAGAATACCATTACGGAAGTTAATCCACCGGATGAAAGTGAAGAGGACGATAAGATTTTAGAAATCGAAAAACCCAGGGAGTCAGATCAGGATGCTATTGAGCGGATTCGACGTCGAATGGATGAGAGGTTTAAAGATCGGACCATATTTGAAAAAGACGTTTTGGTGGTTAAAGAACCGTCAGACAGCTTGCCTGAGGATTATGTCGACAACGACACATCTGATGTATTCGATTTTACACAAACATCCGAAGAAGTAGAACCCGATCCTATTCCTGAGGAGAAATTAGATTTTGCTGAAAGTGGAGAGCTCAATTCAGATAAGTATGCTTCGAATAATGTTGTCTTCTTAATTGACGAGTCATCGAGCATGATGTTGGGTGATAAAATGGAGATGCTTAAAGTGTCTATGAAGAAGTTAGTGGGTGTGCTGCGACAAGAGGATTTAGTAACCATAGTGGTTTACTCCAGAAGAGCTGAAGTCCGATTAGAAGCGACTTCTGGTAGCCAAAAGGAGATCATCAATAATGTAATTGACTCGCTTCTTCCCAGCGGACGGTCCTATGGTGCAGAAGGCCTGGTGATGTCATATAAATATGCAAGATCCAACTTTATTTCTGGGGGTAATAATCAGATTATTTTGGCCACCGATGGCTTGTTTAATTCACCGAATTACTCGTCTAAGGATATGTATGTAATGGCCGAAGAAAATGCGGACCTGGGGGTGTCAACAACAGTGGTTGGGTTTGGAAGGAACAAAGAAGCGATGCTGTTTATGGAAGAGTTGTCCTCCAATGGCAGCGGTAGTTTTGTGAAAATTAAGACGACAGAGGAAGCAGAGAATGCACTATTGTCTGAGGTCATGCGCAATGCGTTACGTTGATTTAATGTCAAAAAAGGGGCTTATTTACATCAAAATTTTTATAGGCACCTCTTAAGCCTAAATTTGTGCAATTGTTAATCCTAACAATTGTTTAATACACTTTATGAAAAAAACACTTACTGTTTTCGTTACGCTGGCTTTTATTCTTATCTCATTTAATTCGTACACTTATAGAAGTGGACCCGGTGGTGGCTATGCTGACGCCCCAGGTGGAAACGATTGTGGAAATGGCAGTTGCCATAATGTATCATTAACGAAAACGGGCAGTGCTATTGCCAACATTACGTTAGACAACACGTTTACGGGTGGCGGATACATACCTGATTCAACCTATACCATGACGTTGAAATACAAACAAAGTTCCAAAAGTCGGTGGGGTTTTAACCTTACTGCTCTGGCTGCATCTGACGATTCTCCTGCAGGTACCGTAAACATTACAAGCAACAGAACTCAGAAAAGAACGAAGACCATTTCTGGCAAGTCAAGAACGTATGTTGAACATACAAGCAATGGAACCTCTTCTGTTGGAAGCAACGCGACGGAGTGGGAATTTGAATGGAAGGCACCTTCTACCAACGTTGGTACCATCAAGTTTTATTCTGTGGTTATGGCCTCTGACGCAAGCGGTGGAAAAACTGGAGATCAAATTTATGCGAAGGTCTTTAATATCTCACCTTCAAAGGATTTGCCTGTGGCAACCGCTGGAGCTAAAAGCACCACGGTCTGTGTCGGAGAAACAGTTTCATTAACTGGAGGGGTAACCAACAAACCATCCCAGTATTCCTGGGTGATGCCAAATGGAACTCCATCGGTTTCAACCAAACAAAACCCAACCACATCATACGCAACTTCTGGAAAACATAAAGCGTATTTCCGAGCCAAGAATGCCAAAGGCTGGAGCAACACAGACACGGTTTACCTTGACGTAAAAGACGCGCCATCAGCCACGATCTTTGGAAACACGACACGAACGATATGTCCGGGCGATTCAACGGAGTTGATTGCGTCATACCACGCTACGTATACGTATTTATGGTCTGATGGCCAAACAGGTAGTAATAAGGTTTATGTAAAAGGACCTGGCGATTACTATGTAACTGTCGGTCGAAAAGCCGGTGGCTGTTCACAAACAAGTAATACCATAAAAGTCGAGCATCACAAGACTGCCGCACCTTCCATAACCAGTTCAAATACAGGAGACTCTGTCTGTAAAAATGAAACAATCGTTTTAACTGGTGGATCTGGATATGACAGTCTGGGCTGGTTTGATAAAGGAGTTTGGTTAGGTCGTACAACTGGATTGACCTACGGTGTAAACGTAGATACCGGTTCCAGTTTTAGAGTACGTGGATGGACGAGTCAGGGATGTTTAAGTGATTTTAGCGATTCTATAGAATACGAGGTCATACAAAGAGATATGGAACCAACCGTGACTTGCGCTGATCGCGAGCCATTCAGTTTGGCTTTTGAATGGACAGGCGTTTCTGGACATGACGGAGTACAGGTAAGTGAGGACGGTGGTAAAACATGGAACCGACCAACTTCAGGTGCAAAAGGAAGCAAACACGAACTTACTGGTTTGACTCCAGATGAAGATTATTCCCTTTGGGTTCGAGCAGTCACAGCATCGCCATGCTATTACAGCGAAACGGCAAAGGCCGTGTGTAAAACCGGAAAATGTAGCCCACTTGAAGTTAGCCTTACCGCCGATACTACCATATGTAGTGGAGATGAAGTGAATGTAGAATTGAATGGGTTAAAAGATAAATGGTATTCGTTGTCATTCGAAAGCGGAGGACAGTTTACAGATACCATCTTCCAGTTCTCGCCACAAAATGAAGCTGTATTTACAGTGGAAGTTCTAGACAGTGCATATTTAGGCTGTCCAGCAAAGAAACTAACCTTCCCTGTGCACATTGACGAAATAGCCGATTTGAAATTTAGAACTCAAAAAAGTAGTAATATTTTTTGCACAGGAGATACCATAAAATTCACCGGTACAAGTGGTAATGATGAATACCGATTTTACGTGAATAACGTGTTGAAAGAAACCCTGACAGACAGTTTCTATTTTGAAGATCAATTCGCTGATGGAGATTCAGCTTATGTAGAAGCCAGTAAAGGAGCTTGTGATGCCACCTCTGAAATAATTTATGTTAGTGTGATTCCTGTACCCGATGCAAGTTTTACATTCACAAACCAGGGAAGCATGTACGCATTCAAACCAACCAATGAAAACTACAAATCCTATTTCTGGACGTTTGGTGATGGTTTAACCAGTGTGTTGATGACACCTGATCATAGTTATAAGTCAAGTGAAAACGAAACCATTACGGCAGAGTTAGACGTGGTTGATAACAATGACTGTTCTGCTTCAACCGATCAGGTTATCATGATTCCAGATTTTACAAGCGTAGAGGAATTGAAAAGAATTGGTCTAAAAATGTACCCGAGTCCGGCTTACGATATCTTGCATATTGAGTGGAATAAAACGGTTATTTCTGAGACCCGGATAGCTATCTATACACCTGATGGTGAAAATGTTGCAATGTTTACAGAAGATGGGCATGATATTTCAATTGATTTGTCGAATATTGCAGTAGGGATTTATATTATTGAAATACAGAACGACAATGTTGTAACGCGACAACGTCTTATAAAGATCTAATCAAAGGTGAAATATTATCGGCCCGGGGGAGGAAGCTTTCTCGGGCTTTTTCATGCCTAAGATTTCGCTTTTTCCAACATTTCGCGTGCCAGATCTTTCCCCAAAAAGCGATCAATTCGGTTGTGAATGAGGTACAAAAACGGGGTGAGTACGACGGCTACTATAAACTTGTATATATAATTGACGACACCAATGGCAATAACCAGTTTAAAGCTCATTACACCACTGATGTAGAACGCGATGAACAGAACAACAAACGAATCGATAAACTGAGAGACGAGGGTAGATCCCGTAGCTCTTAGCCATAACTTTCCCTCTCCAGTCCTTTTCTTAATCCATTGAAAAACGGCAACGTCGACCAACTGTCCAATCAGAAAAGCGATAATGGATCCAAAGATGATCCATAAACCCTGGCCAAACACAGTCCCAAAGGCCGTATTCATATTGGGGATTCCATTTTTAAGCTGACTGGTAATATAGAAATCTGCCGGTTCGAGCCCAATGGCAAAATAGATCATAACAAAGGAATATGAAATTAGCCCAACCACAAAGTAGCTCAGAAATCGAACACCTTTTTTGCCAAAATATTCGTTGATAATATCGGTTAGGATAAACACTACAGGCCAGAGTAGAACGCCAGCAGTCATATTAAATGGGAGGCTGTGTCCGAATAGGTTGAGGTCGATTGGATTGAATCCCAAACTTCGTTCCAGTGAAAATATTTTTCCTCCTATAAATTCGGCAAGAAGAGCGTTGGCGATAAAGAAACCGCCTAAAATTAT
>CAYZWM010000012.1:23267-27302 GCA_964482155.1 uncultured Chitinophagaceae bacterium
AACCTTCCTTTTTTTGATTCCATGATTCAAACGTACCTAAAAAAGGGAATATGCGAAGCCAAGTTGTATACAAATAGGTACATCCTTATAATAGCTGGTAAAAGAGATGGGCATAAAGTTTGAGTGGGTTTTAAGAGGAATTTACTTTTGCATTATGAGAAAAATAGTTTTTCTAGGTTTGATGTTGCCCGTTTTGGCCTTTGCCCAAACAAGTGAACAATGGATGACTTCTGCCAACAAGAAAATGGAAGAAGGCAATACCCTTGGTGCGATAAAGGACTATACCGCAGCGCTGGAACTGAAACCTACCCTGGTAGATGCCTATTATGGTAGAGGAAGTGTCTATGCAGAATTGTTTACGTACGACATGGCGTTGAACGATTTTAACAAAGCAATTGAGCTTGACTCAACCATGGGAATAGCCATTTTTAACCGAGGTGTGGTGTATAGTGCAAAAGGGTATCAATCGTTGGCAAAGAAAGATTTTGATAAATATGTAATGTTACGACCACTCGATCCCCAGGGATACCTGGCAAGAGCTGAATATTACAACAAGAACGGTAATAAAACGAAGGCGACCGAAGACTATCGGGAGGTAATTAAGCTTGAGCCTATAGACGCGGATGGATATGTGAGTCGAAGCGAAGTGAAGCTCATTCTAGGGGATACGTTAGGCGCCATTAACGACATTACGACCTGCATTGAAAGGAAACCAGAGTATTCCGAAGCTTATTTCTTTCGATCGCAGCTATACGCATCCAAAGGCTTGATGGATAAGGCAATCGACGATCTGGATATTGTTATATTAAACCAACCAAACAATTATAAAGCACTGATTCAACGAGGAAACCTATATGCAGATAATGGTATTTCACAGGCAGCCGTAGAGGACTTCAGACGAGCATTAAACAAGAATACCAACCTGCCTGAGGTATGGTTTGATTTAGGGTACTGCCTGATGGAACTCAACGAATTTAACCAGGCTATTCCTGCATTTCAAAACAGTTTATCCTTAGGTGTTTCGGATACGGAACTAGCCTATTACAACAAAGGGGTTGCTGAGTTTAACAGTAAAAAGAAAGACGAGGCTTGTAAAAGCATGAGTCGTGCAGGTGCTATGGGTGAAGACCATCGATTAACGCACTGCCAATAGGAAAACAGCTCTACTTGATTTTAAATATACTGGATTTTACCAATCCCCATTTTTGCAAGCGATAGGTTAGACTGACCCGCATAACGCCCAATCCGTAAGTGACACTTCGTCCAAAATTGATGGAGGAAGCTTCTTCAAAGTATTTGGTGGGGCAGGTTACCTCACCGATATCAAAACCTGCATAACATATTTGCGCACTCATCTCATTGTCAAATACGAAATCGTCCGAATTGGCTTCAATATTAATTTTCTTAAACACTTCTGTTGAAAAAGCCCGGTAACCGGTGTGATATTCAGACAGCTTTTGACCCATCAAAATGTTTTGAAACAACGTAAGTGCTCGATTAGCGATGTACTTATATATGGGCATGCCACCCCGAAGGGCGCCATTACCTAAAATTCGGGATGCATAAACCACTGGATACACATCATTTGCAATGATGCTCGCCATAGCTCGAATCAATTTAGGCGTATATTGATAGTCTGGGTGAAGCATTATTACAATGTCTGCGTCAAGTTCAAGTGCCTTTGCATAACACGACTTTTGATTGCCTCCGTAACCCCGATTTTGTTCGTGTTTTACGATGTGTTTAATGTTGAGGTCTTTTGCTGCCTCAATGGTGTTATCCTTGCTTGCATCATCAACCAAAACCACTTCGTCCACTATGTCGAACGGGATTTCGTTATACGTCATTTTAAGTGTCTTTGCTGCGTTATAAGCAGGCAAAACCACAACGATTTTTTTATTGGAGATCAAGATCTAAACGTAAAATAAATAATATACGGCCGCACCACTAAGGTAACCGATTATAGCAAGACCACTAATTTTTTTCATGTACCAGATGAAATCGATTTTTTCAAGTCCCATGGCAGCAACACCAGCTGCAGACCCAATAATCAACGAACTTCCACCCACTCCAGCACAATAAGCCAAGAATTCCCAGAAGTTACCATTCGCGGCAAAATCACCCGTAGCTTCAATAGGATACATCCCTTGTGCTGCGGCTACAAGCGGTACGTTATCAACAATTGACGATAAGAACCCAATCACCACGTTAATGGCATAAATGTCGCCAATTTTCTCATTCAACATCGCTGCTAAATCATTCAAATGTCCGAACTCCTGAAGAGCTGCAACGGCAAATAAGATTCCAAGAAAAAATAAAACACTAGCAACATCAATTTTCTGTAGAACACCAATGACCGAAAGTTCGTGTTTATCTTCTTTGTTTTTCGCACGGTGAATAATTTCAGTCACCACCCAGAGAATGCCTAAACTCAACATCATACCCATAAATGGGGGTAGATGTGTCAGGGTTTTAAAAACGGGTACGAACAACAAGCCTAAAACACCGATGATAAAAATCAAGTTTCGCTCAAACGAAGTCGTTGGGTTGATCATGTGTTCAACACTTTTAGATTTTAACGGTCGCTCAAGATATTTGCCTTTTAGTTTGAACGATAAAACGACTAACGGAACTATCATGGCAAAAAGGCTTGGAATAATTAGGCGGGTAACCATATGTCCTACGTCGGGCAATTGACCTTTAATCCATAACATGGTTGTGGTAACATCACCAATTGGAGACCATGCCCCACCTGCGTTGGCAGAAACGACGACCATGCCGACAAACAACCATCTCATTTGCTTGTCCTGGATCAGTTTTCTTAGTAACGATATCATAACAATAGTCGTCGTAAGGTTGTCGAGAATAGCAGATAAAAAGAAGGTAAGGACACAAATGATCCAAATGAGCTTGGAGGCTTTCGTGGTCTTAATTCGATCCGTAATAACAGAAAATCCTTCGTGAGCATCGACCAATTCAACAATAGTCATGGCACCCATAAGGAAAAAGAGGATGCTGCCAATGTCGAATAAGTGATGAACCAGGCCGTTTTTGTAGCCAATGGAGTCTAATCCGTGCTCAATAATGTGTTGTATGTCGTGTCCTCCTGCGTTGATAGAAAACACATAAATGGCCCAACATAACATACCTGTTATCAATGCTGAAGCCGCTTTGTCAATTTTGATCTTGTGCTCTAATGCAATGGCCAGATAGCCCAATACAAACACAACAACTATTAATATGCCCATTTACCGAAATTTTGGGCAAAAATAATCTAATCTACTAGACTTTTGTACGTTGGAATTGCGTCCAGGAATTGAAAGCTTTTTTTCTCAAGATTTGCTTTACAAACCAGGTGCTGTTTTCCGTTGGTAACCATGAGGTAAGGCACTTTTAAAGCAAAGTTGTACTCACCGATTTGATTGAGAGTCTTTTGGTTTAGCTTGATTTGTGGAGCTTTACATTCAATAAGCATAATGGGTTTCCCGTTGGTGTAGACCAGTATGTCGAACCGTTTCTTCCGTTTTAGGTATTGAATTTGCTTTTCAATGGCGATGCAAGTTGTTGGATAACCCAGGTGCTCAACGAGTTGGTAAATCAACCATTGCCGGACTTCCTCTTCCGGAGTTGATTGGAAATATCCTTTACGAATCGGATCGAAAAAATAAACAACGTTTTTATCAACACGTGTTTTAATACCGATATTTTCCCAATTAAATTGCACTCCGATCATAGATTTGTATCCAACAATAGAATTAAATAGGTGGCAAGTATAGGAGATTTTCAAAAAATAATACGAGAAATTGACAATCGTCAGTTTAGGCCCGTTTACTTTTTAGAAGGGGAAGAGTCATATTTTATTGACAAAATTGCGGAACGATTGGAGAGCAAAGTACTTACAGACGCTGAAAAAGGCTTCAATTTTCAAGCCATATACGGTAGGGAGAGTACGATGACCGATATCCTGTCTTCAGCTAGAAGGTTTCCGATGATGGCTGAGTACCAACTCATTATGGTTCGAGAAGCTCAGACACT
>CAYZWM010000012.1:27349-30050 GCA_964482155.1 uncultured Chitinophagaceae bacterium
GTGCTGGTGTTTTTACATAAAAATAAAAAAGTCAGTAAGGCGACTAAATTGGGTAAGGAATTAAAAAAGTATGGGGTTTTTACGTCCACCAAACTTTATGAACGCGATGTAGCATCCTGGTTAGCAGCTCATTTAAAGGAACTGAGTTTGTCGATAAAACCAGAAGCGGCACAGGTTCTTATTCAAACTCTTGGAAGCGATCTACAAAAAATATCTGGTGAAATTGACAAGGCTAAAGCCAATTTGGGCGAGAGGTCAGTCATCGAAATGGACGATATCGCCAGGGGTGGAGGTATCGACAAAGAATATAATGTCTTTGAACTGACAAAAAGCATTGGTAAACGTGATCTAAAGCAAAGCCTACAAATCGTAAATTACTTTGGCAGAAATTCCAAAGACAACCCATTTGTATTGGTGTTGATTAACCTTTTTAATTATTTTAAAAAGGTGCATATGGTTCATTTTCAGCAGTCTACGGATTCTACAGAGATTGCTCGTGCAATCGGAATGAGTCCATATTTTGTAGGCGAGTACTTGACTGCAGCCCGGAATTATAAACCGGCCAAAATGAACCACGTTTTTGATGTTTTACACGAATTTGACCTAAAAAGCAAGGGAATTGTAGGTGGAAAGGCATCAGAAGGTGATCTTTTGACAGAATTGGTAGTTAGATTAATTAAGTAATCAATAGATTTGTCAGCCCTTAAGAAAAACTTAATAAAAGAATTAATTTTTGTAGTATGAAAAGAACAGTACTGTTATCCGCGGTTATGTCAACCGTTTTGGTGGCATTTGGACAACAAACCAATCCCGAGATTCACCAAGGGAGTATGAACCAGGAAATGCACAAGAGCCAGCAAATGGCTGTTGAAGCACCTAATTCTGAAATTCAGAATGGAAGTGTTACAAACGACATGAAGTCAAGCCAAGGTAAATATCGATCTGAAGTATATGACTTTGTAAAGGTCGGAAACACGTATTATGATTTACAAACCAACGGTTCTGTAGGTCGACGAACCATGTTGCACGACGATGGAACAATTACCGTTGCATGGACGTACAGTGGTTCAGAAAGTACAACATGGCCTGATAGAGGGTCTGCTGTAAACTATTATGACGGAACAAATTGGGGAACTTCTCCAACCGTTAGAACTGAAAACCTAAGAACAGGCTGGCCTTCAATCGGTATGTTGAGAGATGGTTCTATGTATACCATCGCTCACGATGCTGCTGATGGTGGTTTGTTAATGACCACTAACTCAGGTAAAGGAGAAACAACGTTTACGTCTGCCTTGGGTAAAGTTTTCGAACATCCAGAAGGAAACATGATCTGGAACAGAACAGCTAACCTGGGTGATACCATGTTTACGATATGTAATTTCTCTGCGCAAACAGACGATGACGATGTATACGTGAATGGAATTGAAAATCCTACGTTGTATGCCCGATCTTTGGATGCAGGAAAAACGTGGAGCAAGCTGGCTTTATTGCCAGGTTACGATTCTAGCCGATACTTTGATGGAGCTGGTGACACCTATGCAATTGATGCTAGAGACTCTACCGTAGTTATTGCAATTGGTGGTCGATTTAAGGATTTGACATTTTGGAAGTCTACAGATTACGGTGATTCATGGAAAATGACTGTTGCGGATACATTCCGATTCGGTGCATTTCAATGGGGAACTGAGTTAGTTGATGATGCAGATAGAGCCCTTTCTAACGATGGTGGTATTGACGTGTTGATCGACAACAACGGAGACGTTCACATTGCTTCAGGTCGGGTAAGCTACTCAGACGACGATACAACAGATGACCTTGCACGGTCAGGAAGTTTCTTCCATTTGTATCACTGGAGTGAAAATCAACCTACGTGGAAGGTTTGTGGTAACTTGATTAACATGGACAACAGTGTAGACGGTAATAATAACCCTACATACGACATTACAAGTGAAACAACCAACAGTATGGGGTCTGACGGAAACCCAGCGAATGGTTTAGCTTATGCTGCTCGATATGGTGGAACGAGTATTTCTACTCATCCAAGTTTATCAGTTGATAAGGATAATAACATTTTTGTAACATGGGATGCTCCTATAGAGTTAACGTTTAACGATTATTTAGCCAACTACAGAGATGTATTGATTAGCTATTCGTCTAATGGTGGTGCCGATTGGGCACTTTCTCAGAACGCTACTCAAATTCGATCTCAAGAGGCCGTATTCGCTTGTTTAACTAAGAAAACTGATGATTTCGTTCATTTTATATTCCAAATGGATGCACATCCTGGAACAAACCTTCAAAACAGTGGAAGTGGAAACCTGCACCCAAATGTTGAAAACAGCATTTTCTACGCAGCTATTCCAGTTCAAGATTTGATGGACGGTAAATTGGGTCAAAATACCTTAGCTGTTAATCCGATACTTAAGGACGCTAAAGTGTTTGTGGTTAGTCAAAACCAACCAAACCCGTTTAGCGACCAAACGAACGTAATAATTTATCTTCGATCTGCTAGCGATATGACATATACTGTTACAGATGCAACAGGTAAAATTATTGAGAAAGTAGAATTGGGTTATAAGAACGCTGGAAACCATGAAGTGGTTATCAGTGGAACAAACTTAACTTCTGGTGTTTACTTCTATACATTGTCTTCAAAAGACAGCGAGGTAACTAAGAAAATGCAGGTGATTAAATAACCTGA
>CAYZWM010000013.1:0-8647 GCA_964482155.1 uncultured Chitinophagaceae bacterium
GGTGTTTTTTATCTCAAAAAAGACAGTACGTCTTGGATCTCGTACTCCGAAGAATTGCCAAAAGTCATCGTCTCTGAATTAGAAATTGACACCTTAGATCACACCATTGTTGCCGCAACTTTCGGACGTGGTTTGTGGGAAGCTGAGTTGGCAGAATATGTTAAAGAACCGGATGTGGGTATTCAATTGCATAGCCTCTCTAAAACCACTATTGCCATCGTACCAAACCCAGTGGAGCAGGACCTGAAAATTGGCCTAAACCACTTGAAACAAGGCAACTACGTATTGACCGTATTGGACATTACGGGCAAAGCTGTATTGCAAGACCAGTTTAAAGGAATGGAAGGCCTTGTCCACAAGAACTACGACATCTCTTTCCTTTTGAGTGGTGAATATTTCCTGATCATTTCAAATGACGAAGGCCGAAAAGTAGAACGTTTTATTAAACGATAAATCCGCCTCCTGGTTTACGAATTGCCTGCCAATAAATACACTCAAGCTGTATGACAATCTGTTATAAACAGCTACAACCAAATAGCCATTTGAGCTACAACCAAAAATAAACCAACACATTATTTTTGCAAAGTCATAGAGCAACTTCTTCCTAAGAATATGGGGATTTGCACGCTTATTGCCAATAATAAATTAATCAGAAAAATGTTAGACAAACAGCTAATTAACATCACAAACAGAGTATGGGATTCTTTAAAAACAGAGCCAACCAAATTTAAGTTTTTTGGCTTACCGTTAGCCTCAAAATTAATTGTAATCTTTCTAGTTTTCTTTGGATTTAGACAACTCGTTTATGGGCAAAACGACAACTTGGAAACCTTGTTTCACCAAAACATTACTTTCAGTCATTCTGTTGTAAGATTCGAAAACACTGCAATTGTTTCTCTGTTGTATGATTATGGAGAATTAAATCAACAGCCTAACTTTTATATTAAAAGTGCTATGGGTCAAATAATTTTACCCAAAAAAACTACCAATGAATGGAAGGAAGTATTGTTTGAAAACTTGGCTTTAGATGAAGACTACACAATTCATTCACTATTTGGAGGGCTTGACATTCCAATACAAGATTTAAACACAGATGATTTTATTTTAGAACCCTTTGAGACAAGCGACAAACTGTTTTCTTGGCTCGAATTATGGTACGACATTCCTAAGGAAGAAAGAACGGATGTCACGGATTTTATTCTTCAGCTTAGTGACGTATCATTCTTTGAACGCATATCATTTATTCAAGCTTTTTTGGACATTCCCACCTTGCCAAATACGCTCCTTGAACAATCTGAAGGAGCAAATATCTTTGAAATTTGGGTAGACTATGGAGACCCACTGGACCATCCTCAGACTCATTCGCCTGGACATCTTGCGAATATTGAACATTCTAGCGGAGAAATTATGGATTTCAGACCTCTAGACCCTGCAAATTTAGACAAGTGTATTTGTCAGTACATTCTAAGAAGTCGAGGAGGACATGACCCAACAACACGGTTCGATAATAAGGATTATTTTTATAACCTTGTCAACTTTCCCAAACAACATCATAATCTCAGATCGACATGGCCAAGGAGAAACAGTGAAACCTTTACCCATATAAAAAAAGGTTTTGTAGGTCCTGCAAAATTTGTTGAGTTTCGTTTAGAGGGGTATAAATCGTGGAAGACCATTCATGGTAATGATGGAGGTCTTACTTCTACACCAAGTTCTTCGGTAAACAACCATTTTGCGGGGATTAAAATGCGATTATTATGTGACGGATTACCGCAAGAGATATTAAATAGAATCCATCATTTCATTGGGCCATATCCCGAAGGAGAAAAACCCGATTTGTCTTTCCTGATACCGACACCTGCTGAAGAATGTCTTTGCTCTAAAAAAGTAGATTTATGTTTTAGATATGACTCAGATATTTTCGTAGAAACAACAGATGGTGGAGGAAACTCAAATAACGAAGCAACTATTACGGTACAAGATTATGTAACTGTAGAATTAGAACAGGGGGCATCTGATAAACAAACGCTAAAAACTGCCACACAAATAGCCAAGGCTAAATGTAATGCAAATCATTTAGACGCAATACTAAAATCTGTAGATATTTTGGCCGACAATACTAAAATACTAGCAATTCAAGCCAAAATTCTTAACGAAACAGATGCTGTTAAGTTAGCAGAATTAAATGCAGAATTAGTGGCCGGTCAGGCTGCTTTGCTGGCAACAATTAGTGAAAGTGAAGATGTGGTAAACGATTGTTCGTCTGATAACTTTACCATTGGAATTAATGGTTGTAAGCAAATAACATTAAAGAGTAACGAAACAACCAAATTTACAATGTCTTCGGATTATAAGATTAATGCTGAGGGTAAAGAAAGTTTTAAGGCCAAAGCAAATATCAAAAGCGATTTTTACTTAACTGCAATAATGCAACAACCCAATATTACAACAAATGACGTTAAATACTGTTGTTCAAAAAAATGGGGTCGATACCTCCTTGCATCCTATTCTGGAGCCCCTTTAACAAGGCAGCAAGTAAAAAATGAGGTTGGTAATATTTTTGCTTTTTCGAAAAACTGGGATGCCCCATACCAATCATTAGCTACCAGTACAACTCCAACTGTGATTTACGATAGAGATGTACTTACTGGTGGTGTACATTGTGATGATTTGATATTCGACAATTCTTCACCTAAAATGGAAAAAGTAAAGGTGCATTTTGAAAATTCCCCTTTAAGTAATGTCGATGTCCTATTTAATTCACCTACTTCAATACGCATTGTGGCACCACAAGGATCCAATACCAATTCCACTTATACAGTTATGGTTACAGATATAATGGGCAGGGTGTTGGTCAATAAAAATTATTCCGATTTGCCAGATTCTATAACTAACGTTACTTTTCAAAAAGGTGCTTATTTCGTTACTTTGACTTCTGGTCGTTCGTATATAACTTTTAAAATATGGAACAATGAATAATAAATGGCTCATATTAGTGACAGGCATTTGGGTTACACTCTTTGCATCAAGTTGTAAAGACGATGATAAAGCAGCATCTCCTTATTGTTTGGGGATGTATGAATTTATAGAAGGCGATTGCCGCTGCCCAGATAATACGGTTGACATGGGCGTATATTTTTGCCAAGAACTTTCGGAAAATGAGTTTTGGATACAAAGTGGAGACCCTTGCCTTGGACAAGCTTATTTCTGGTTTGGTAAAACAGGGCAGGATATCTTTGACCAAAATCAAACAACAATTGAAGTAGGTTGGCCAAATGGCCCGACAGGTGCGAAAGGTAGTGGTACTGAAAAAATCCAAAAAAAAATGGATCATTATTACATATACAGTCCATACAACGATATAAATTATAGCTACGGTGATTTTAAAGAATGTGTAGGCGAAGAGTACGAGTTTTATGACTTAGAATTAAAAATTGATCTGGACTGGACAACAGCCCATGTTACCTACAAGTTTTGGAACGATGTGGATACAAGTATCCATGTAAAAAAGGAGTTTGGTAAAGAGCTAAAAGCTGTGTTTAAGAGCAATACTGCTCCCCAAAAACGATAACTAATAATATAAAATGTAGCCGCTCTTCAAATTTAGGAGGACTGCTTTTTAAAACTTCTACAATAACGATATATGAAAAAAAATATTTTTTTAGTGATATTGGCTTTTATTTCTACAAGCTGTATTGCACAAATAAAAATAGAAAAGCCTACAGCTGTATTTGTTGAAATGGGAGGAGTTCATCGGCAATATAGTTTTCACTTCAACAGAGTGTATTCAATAAGAAAAAAAGTAGCCTTTTCGTACGAATTTGGAGCTTCTCGAAATTTTGGTTATCATAGACCAAAAGAATTTAATCCTGCTGTTTCTGTAGGCTGGAGTGCCCTGTTGCTAAACAAAAATAACAGTCACTTAGAACTTGGAATTTACCTAGTCCTGGACGAGTACACAGAAGGGCCTATTGCTACAGAAATTGGATATAGGTATCAAAATTTTGATAATCCTGGGTTGTTTGTCCGATTTTCTATTGTACCCTTAATTGCAGATGGTTCAGGCGTTTATTTCTCTACTTCCCCTGGATTTGGAGTGGGGTATAGTTTTTAGTAAATAGTTGTTGTTTTAACTTCTAGCGGAAAAAACCCATCCATTTCTTCATCGCTTTTTGTCTCTCCTTCTGACGATCACGCGCACAGTAATAATTATAATGGATGCAACAAGAATGACCGACCAATCGGATATATCCAAACCAAACGATACTTGAAGTGCCACAAATTTGACCATGCCCTTAAAGTAGCGATTTCCTATGGATTATTTGATACCAACTACGTACCGCTTACTCGATTTGGCAAAAACAAAACTCATTATTTCGTTGGTTGACTTCTGGCGGAAATGGATCTGGCAGCAGCAAATTCTGCAAGACGGCTGTTATATGGAACAGAATTTAATGGTTCGGTAACCGCACATTTAAGTGAGGTAGATTTTATCCAACCGGCTCACCTTGGTGATTTTGTTGAACTTGAAACACGTGTGACCAAACTCGGTAATTCTTCTATTACCCTTTGTGTTTCTGTCCATAGCGAAAATTTAGCAGGCCAAACCCAACCTATTTGTAAAGCAAATTTCATTATGGTCGCTCTAAGAGATGGCAAACCGTATTCTCATGGCAAATCTTTGGAATAGCGCGTTTGCACGCATCATGTTCTCGCAACAATTCTGTAAGATTCAACTATTATGGCCTACGTTAAGTTAACTTGCGGAGTTGCCAAAACTCCACGCAACCATTTGACAGTTTTGCAGACTACATTAGAAATACCGCACCACTTGACAAAACGACTGGTCATCCTTTTCATTATTTTTTCATTTCCTTTAACGAAGGTGTTCGGACAATGTCCAACGGTTACTATATCATCTCAACAAACTGCTTATTGCATTTCGGATTTTGTTGAATTAACAGCCACCAATGTGCCTAACAATACGATAGTTGCCTGGGACCTTGGAAACGGATGGGATACGACGAGCGACCAACATTATGGTGCCGCAGGTTTTGAGGGGTCACTCACGGTCAGCTTAAGTCTCACCCTATCAGATGGCACCGTTTGCCCGTATACGTTTTCTGATGTGGCTACAATTCACGGTTTACCCCAGGCCAATTTTACCGTTTCTAGAACCTTGTTATGTAAATTAAACGATACCATCGTTTTAAACGATAAGACGCCAACTTCGATTCGAAGAAACTGGGTGGTTAATAACACTACCTACGAAAACACCTCAAGAAATAAAACGTTGTTCATTACGAACACCGGAAATTACGACGTCACTATGGTTGCGGAAGACACCAACGGTTGTCGTAACGCAAAAACCCAACACAGCCAATTTAGAGCGTTTAAGGATATCCAGTTGAATTTTACAAAATCCAATCCATCCAGTTGTTTTCCCATTACGACCAACTACACAAGCTCTTTTAATCTCAATGGTCAGACCGCTTCCGTATATTCTTGGGTCTTACCTAGTTCGGATAAGCCGTCTGGGAATACAGAGCATGTAAGTGGTGTAAAATATTCAAGCATTGGTTCATTTAGTGCAGCCTTTAGTCTTACAACATCTCAGGGATGCTCTTACAACCGGTCAAAAGCATCGTATGTTCGATTGGGAGATACCGTAAGTTTGGGGGTGAAGGTTGATAAGAACTCGGCATGTCTTAGTGAACTATTAACCATAAGTGAAACGACCATTCCCCTTCCCGGTAGCCTTAATTGGGGTATATCAACCGGTTCCATGACTCATCCGAACAAATATTCGGCATTGGTCTCGTTTAAAGACACAGGGTCGTTCGACATTAAACTCACTCACAACCATAATGGATGTATCAGTGAAATTACGCAAAAGAATCTGGTACATATTAAAGGTCTTAAAGCTGATTTCACCTCTGCGAATGCCTGGCATTGTGAAGCACCTCATACCATAGACCTGGTGAACATTTCGGATACGTCCAGCAGTGCAATCTCAGGGTTTTATTGGCGCATAATTGACGCTGGATCAGGTGCGGAATTGACCAAATCAACCAAAAAAGACCTTTCGGTTAAGATTACCACTGCACCGTCTACATATCATGTTGAACTTATTACGGTTTCTAAACAAGGCTGTAGTGACACCACGTTAAAAGAGAACTTTATTGAAATTAGGCCCTATTCCTTTGACTTCTACGCTGATCCTAATATTGGTTGCGTAGGTCAGACGTTTAACTTTACGAACCAAACGCCTTCTGGTTCTTACTATGGATTGGATTTGTTTTCGTGGGACTTTTACGACAAAGACAAGTCAACAATCCTGGGTTCTTCGGCAAGTACTTCTCCAACGTTTAGCTATAAAGACACCGGATATTACCACGTTCAACTTACGGCGGCAAACCCGCTTGGGTGTCAGGAAAAACACCTAGCCGAGAACATTATTCAAGTCGTTAAACCTGACCTGGGTTACAATTTTGAGGACAGTATTATTTGCCTGACGGATTCATTAAGGCTTGTCAGTAGAAGTAAGCCCGAAAACGGTCAGTTTATTAATACATATAGATTCCGACACAAACAAACAGGTACAGTAGTGCTTGTTTCTGGAGATACGGTAACGACCATACTGCCTGAAATAGGTGAATATGAAGTAGTTTACAACTACACCATTTCTGGTGGATGTAATGACTCTATCATTCATACCTTATGGGTAAATGGATTAAAGGGAAAAATTGAACTGGACACACAATCCGGTTGCTCTCCACTAATCATTCATCCAAACTTTAAAATTGAATACAACGTATATAAAGGCTTTACTGAATCGACTCTCAATTATTATTGGGACGTCATTCCAAGAGCCGGTGCCACCATTCGTGGAGCGACTACACCCAACCCTATAGTTACCCTAAACCAAAATCGAGAATACAGAATTGCTCTTTATGTAAACAACAGTTCGGGTTGTGTCAACTACATCGTTTCAGATGCTATTCGAACGGGTGTTAATGCCCTATTTACGTTAAGTCGAAAGACTGCATGTGTAGGGGATACGGTCACCCTTATCAATACGTCAACTAATTCTCCTTCGTTGCTTAACTGGTCCGTCAATAGATCTTCAGGATATGCATTCGATAGTATTGATAAAAACACTCGCAAAATTGTATTAAAAGATACGGGGTCTTTCGATATTACCCTCATTGCTGGAAAGGACAACAAGTGTCTTGACACATCCATTAACCGAATTGACGTTACTCGTCTAAAAGCAGATTTGTCCGTATCAGACACCTCGTTAAACTGTGCTCCGACGCACGTTTATTTCTATAACCATTCTATTAATGCAGACTCCCTATTGTGGTATTTTGGTGATGGTGACTCCGTTTTAACTTCCTCTGAAGACTCTACATATCATCGGTATTTGGTAAACAGTGACGCGACTGGATTTGACATTACCCTAGTGGCAAAAAGCAAATTTGGCTGTACGGACACCGTAACCAAAATGGATCTTGTTAAGCTGGGCGGACCCGTAGCCAATTTTGACATGTCGATCGATAGTGGTTGTGAACCCGTTGTGGTTTCATTTACCAATCTGAGCAAGAATTATAAAAACTTGTACTTCCACTACGGCGACACTCTTCGGACAGATACCAACTCTATATCGGATTATTCTTACTTTAATCTCGACACCCTGATTCTTCAACGGTATTATCCCGAAATCCGACTTGTCGATAGTGGTGGTTGCGAAGCAACATATACTCATCCGACAGGAATTGAAGTTTATAACTACCCGAACATTGGTCTTTTAATTCTTCCCGACACCCTAGTGTGCCAGCGTGAACATTTTGTAATAAACGATACAGGACGGTATACAACGTGGTGGACCTGGTCTCTTAATGGAATGGGTATTTCCAGCCAAAGAAAAGACACCATATCCGTTGTAGATGAAGGAGAAAATAAACTGCAATTAATGGCACAAAACAAATACGGTTGCAATACCACTGTTGTTCAATCTATTTGGGCCACAGAATCTGTGGAAATGGATTTTATTCTCCCTGAGTTTTTGTGCGAAAAATCCCCATTTGTTGTCAAAGTGGACGTTCTTAATAACGCTACACCTGCACTTTATCGGTGGGATTTTGGAGAAATCGGAAACCTGAACAATCAACAAACTACAACCATTCCTGAAGCGACCATTTCGTATCTTGCTCCCGGACTAAAAACCATTGTGGTAACCGCCGAATTGGCAAATGGTTGTTCAATTCCTGACTCGATCGAGATCAATGTATTTGACTCGAAAAACATTCCTGTTGTCGAGTTGAACTTTGCAGGATATGACTCCATCAATCAAATTATCCTTAATTACTCAAATTTTAGTTTTGACTACTTTGATCTGTTTAATATCTATCGTGACGGAATTTTTATAAAACAAGCGGACACCAATTCCCTATCCGAATTGGTTGATGGTTCAGCAGACAAAACACTTCGAAATTGTTACACCGTTTCTGTAACTGACAAGTGTGGATTTGAAGGAAATAAAGGGAAGACCCATTGCCCCGTTAATCTCAAAATTTCAAGCTCCGTGCCTAAACAGGTAACCCTGGATTGGACGTATTATGTTGGATGGGATCGTGTAGAACGT
>CAYZWM010000013.1:8673-29902 GCA_964482155.1 uncultured Chitinophagaceae bacterium
GACAGTAGCTTTAAAGAAGTGGGCCGCGTATTTGGCACTCAAAAATCGTTTATTGACAGTACCGACCTATGTAACCGCCTTTACGACTATAAGATAGCTGCCGTTCGCGAAGACACGACACGTTCTTATAGCAATACGGAACAGATCGAACCCAAGTTCGTTTTTACTTTCAACGAACTCGACGTTGCCAATGTAAGTGTCTTGCCAGACCAATCCGTACACATTCGATGGCATTCGAGTAGTTCTGACCAAAATGGTCAGTATAGAATCAATTCATATGCAGATGATTTTGGAAATTCAGTGAGCCAAATTGATGTTCAAGATACGTTTTACGTTGACACGAAGGTGGAAACCAGCAAACACAGTTATTTGTACACTGTTAAGGAAATTGATGCGTGCGGAAACGTTGGCCCTGTAGGTACGTTTGGCAAGAGCATATTACTTAAAGCCAATTTTGAGGATGAAATGTCCTTCTTAAACTGGACGGCCTATGAACATTGGGACTTTTCTCAACTTGAGCATCATATTGAATTCGTTCGGCAGGAGGTAATTGTTCCCGTTGCTCAGGTTTCATCTTCTCGATATTCTTATACTGACCCTACACTGTATTTAGACGTAGATGGTTACTACCCTTTTAGAGTATATACGTCTAACACCAACTTAGACACCAGTTACTCCAACATCGCTTTAGCAAGTGGTAAGGCAATTTTTATTATACCCAACTCCTTTTCGCCTAATAACGATGGCATAAATGACCGATTCGACTTTTTTACATTATTCGTTGTAAAGAATCACCAGATTTCAGCTTCCGATTATGAACTGAACGTATATAATCGATGGGGCGAAAATGTATATTCGACAAACAATCGGGAGAAATTATGGGATGGCACATTCCAGGGCGAGAGATTACCAGGTGGTGTTTATCTATATCGAATCACCTTTACCGAAGGAAGTGGTAAACGGTTTTATGAATCCGGGACGGTTCACCTCATTCGCTAAACCGCCTTTTCACTTGTTTTTATCTAATTCGAAGGACTTTAATGTATTGTACCTGTAGATCATTAATCTTCAAGGCTACGAAATAATTTCCGTCTGGTAATATGTCTTCAGGCTCCCAAACCGCTTCGTATTTCTCGGCTTTCAGCGTTTGGTCTTCTAAGCTAGCCACCTGTCTACCTTGCACATCGTATATCAATAATCCGACCTTTGCCTCAAGAAAAACACCGTACTTGATTTCCAATCGTTTTGAAAAAGGATTAGGATTTGCCTCATATATTATGCCTTTGTCAAGATGTAAATCGTTCGTACCGATATTACCCCCTTCTCCATCCACTACAATATCCCAGGTGCCTTCCAATTTCCCATCTCCATTTGTGGTCAACTCGATTATTCTATGGGTGGCATCAAACGTCCCACTGGTTATCGATGCTGCTGCATCGTGTGAAATGTCTGTATCTCCTTTAAAGTACAATTGCGTTACCAAGGTATCGTAACCAGGAGATGTAATTTTAAAATGGATATGCGCTGGACGATATTTACTCCCGTTGAGATATTTGCCGGGTTTTATCGTTTCAAACGAATAAAACCCCTGGCTATTCGTAAGCACCTTGCCTCTTAGGTTGTAACCCGTGTTATCATAATCCCCGGCGTCATTGGCATGCCAGACGTCAACAATTGCGTCTGCAATGGCCTCTGTACAATCGAGGTTCATCACTCGACCGGAAATGATCATGCGCGTACCGGCTTCGGTTGATGTTGCCAATTGCCCTGTTGGCAAGTTGGGTGGATTTTCAGTATAAAACGGACCTACACCATAATAGTCTTTGGTCGTTTCGTCACAAGCCATAATGGCCATTGATTCTTGCTCTTTCGCCATGAGCGACGTAAAAGGTAAGAAACCAAATGAAAGCGCAGCAAGAGATGTGTTCCTTATAAACTGTCTTCTATTGTTGTTTTTTTTGAGTTCCATTTTTCGATTTTTTGACGTGTTTAGAAATGTCCGACCATTAGCCGAACACCAAATTAATAATGAATTTTGTTAGTTTTCGAGCAATCCACCGGCTTTCCATTCCTTAATAAGAGAAATGGTTGCGTCATCAAGTTTGGTTCCTCCGTTTGGCATAAAACCCATCGAGCCTTGAGTCCGCTGTACACGATCAAGAATGTAATCGACGTTGTCTTTCGCATTCATATATACCTGACTGTAATTCGTACTTGTACCACCATAAACATGACATGGAGCACAGTTACTTTGAATAAGAGGTTGAATGTCTCCTGTAAAGGTGATGGTTTTAATAACCTGGACGGCAAAGATGTCAGCGAAGTCTGTCGAACCTGCACTATTTGTTGCCTTAACTGAGATAGAAAACGAGCCTGTTCCAGTCGCATTCGTTGCGCTTATGACTCCAGTATTCGCATCAATCGTAATTTCTCCTGCTGCATCGGGAGTAGAAGTCATACTATACGTTATTGGTGTAGTTCCTTTAATTGTTGGCGCGCTAGACATAAGAGCAGTTCCGACATTTCCTGAAATGCTTGCAGGATCATAGGTTAGATCCGTTGGTACCGTTTCCGTTGGTGTTATGTCTCCTCCGTCATCAGGATTACATGACGTCTGTGTCATGGCTAAGGTTGCCAACAAGACCAATCCTAGGTTAATCCGTGTCTTCTTTAAAAATAAATTTACACTGTACGTTCCCATAATTTTTAATTTCTATATTCACAAAGTAAGTTCTCAATCATTAAGTTCAATGGTATTTTGGCACTTAAGTGTGGTACTTTTCCCTGCTGGCACTTCTAAACGTACCCGGAGAACAGTTTTCATGCTTCTTAAACCACCTATTGAAGTAAGCATTGTCTTGAAAGTTGAGATGATACGCAATTTCCTTAATGGACCAGTCCGAATGAAGCAAGCACCGTTTGGCCTCAAGCAAAAGACGGTTGGAAATCATTCCACTTGGCGTTCGACCATTCACCAGTTTTATGGCCTGATTGAGTTTATCGTCAGACACACCAAGTTTTTCACAATAAAAACCGACTCGATGATGATTCAGGAAAAATTCCTCTAATACCGTTTTAAACGAATTGCATAAGACTGTTTCTAACGATTCAGAATTAGGCGACACATAATTATACAAACGATGACATTTCATCAGAATCAGGTTCAGATAATTATGAATCATGTTGCGATACCCCATGTTGTGCCGTTCATGCTCCTCACGAATTCGGTCAACTAAACCAATTAAGTCTTTAAATTCTTCCGCATCAGGCGTCACTCTGGGTTCTGACGCTTTATTATTCAAAAATGGAATCCGATGTAAGGTTTCCTGATCATTCACATTTGAAAGATAGAATTCTCTGGTGAATTTAATCACCCAACCCGCTGACTGTGGTTCACGGTGCATATAGTGAATCTGGCCAGGCGACATGATATGAACATCTCCTTTTTTGATCTCCATTTCCTGAAAATCGACCATATGAAGACCTCCTCCCTCCTCAAAAAAGAAAATCTCATAGTAATTATGTCTGTGTGGTGATCTCGGATCATACCCAACGTTCTTCTCCAAAACCTCGATCTTAAAAGGAAGGTCGCCAAGGTTTTCCTGGGTGAGTTTAAACTCCGGTATCTTTTCGAGGGACATATAAATCTATAACATTGTTAATCGACAACCGTTCTCGGCTTGCCTCAATTATTCCAGGTGGGTGTCCATTTGGAATTAGACAAAACGAAAACAACATCTCCTCCAAAGTTGAAGGAATAAATCCTTACTTCATTGCACTTTTGCCCCGTTTTACAGGATTAATTATCGAAAAATGAGCATTTAGAGTGTAAAATGACCAACGGAGGACAGTCAAAAAATCAATTGAATCAGGAGTTTATTTCGAATTTAACCAGGAAGCAAACCGGCTTCACCACTATTATTGACCAGGTCATGAATTAAATCGTCAATTTTATTTTGACTCATAAGCAATTCAATATCGTGGTTTATCATTATTTCTTTGACCCAGGCATCTTGTTTTATTCCGTTCTGATGTGCCTCTGAGTATTTGATATGGCTAAAGGAAACCTGTGAATACAACGGCATATATTTTTCGGGATAAAGTTGCTCTATTCTACGCTCAAACTTCTTTTGAAGCAAAAATTCGGGATCGCCTACAAAATCTCTCATTACATAGTAGTTATGTAAAGATAGATCTTGAACCGCATCGCCTTCTGGTTTTCGTTCCTTTTGATATTCTTCAAAAATTACTGGCCAGTTTTCGTCGTGTTTTTGCATCAACTCCCACATCACGCTACAGTCTTCAAACCCACAGTTCATCCCTTGTCCGTAAAACGGAACAGTGGCATGAGCCGCGTCGCCCATAAGGGCTGTTTTACCGTGCGTCCACGGGTAACACCGAACAATAGCCAGCGACGACAATGGGTGATCTTCCCAGGCATCTGCAATGTTGGGCATTAACTCAAAAAAATCGGGGAACGTATCACTAAAAAACTCTTCAACCTGGTCTTTGGTTTTCAAATTGTCGAATGAAAACTTGTGGTTCTCAAACGGCATAAACAAAGTACATGTAAAGGAGCCATCTTCATTGGGCAATGCAATAAGCATAAACCGACCTCTAGGCCATATATGCAAGGTATTGGTATCTAATTTGTAAGACCCGTCATCGTTTGCAGGCAACAGTATTTCACGGTAACCATCTTCAATATATCGTTGACTGTAGGTAAATCGATCAAGCTTTTGAAAAGCCTGGTAACGTACCGCTGAAAATGCACCATCCGTAGCAAAAACTACGTCTGATTTAACTTGAGACAGTTCTCCGGTATTCCTGTTCTTAAGGTAAACAATTCCATTTTTCAGATCGGCATCTACGCATTTTTCGTTGTACAGAATTACAGCACCACCAATTTTTTCTGCCACGTCCATCATCTTGCAATTGATTCCTGCCCTCGAAACCGAATAAATGGCTTGCCCCTCCTGACCATAAGGCTGATAGGTCAATTCACCTTTTTTATCATGCATCGTACGCCCATGCATGG
The DNA here is from genome assembly GCA_964482155.1 of uncultured Chitinophagaceae bacterium. Taxonomy (GTDB): domain Bacteria; phylum Bacteroidota; class Bacteroidia; order NS11-12g; family UBA9320; genus UBA987. The sequence continues at coordinate 13,712 of CAYZWM010000013.1, forward strand.
GTATAGCAATAGATTCAATCTCCTTCTCCACGTTTACGGTCTTAAACGCTTTCCAACCTCTTTTTGAAAGTGCCAGGTTTATAGACTTTCCAGCAGAAATATCGGCTTTTCGTAAATCGTCGCGCATCTCTACAATGGTGACTTTATAACCGGCCTTAGACAAATATACGGCCCATAAAGACCCTACTAATCCCGCACCTACTACTGTTGCTGTCTTCATTAAATCTGTTAATCTAAACGTGTTGCTCCCTGTAATTTTGTTGGTCGAAGGAGAAATATTTCCACTTGCTTTATATCAAAAAAAACCAACTTTTCCGCCTTCAATAATAGGCAACTTCATATTCCCTTCCAATTGATAAAAACCACCTCTCCCTTGTTATAACCGTAGCCTTAACCACGTTTAGCTCAGTACTGGCATGCTATTCAATTCTGCGTCTGTAATCACCCAAGCGACGTTGTCCTTGCAAATACATTAGCCATTCATCCTATGTTCAATTTCGAAGTTCAATCTGGTCTTTTCATTATTCGTTAAGTCACTGTATCTCAAATGTATCGTATCTGCAATAACCTCGATTTGTGTTATGCTCAAGGTCTGAACTCCATTGCTCCTCTTCATCACCATATCATTTGCCTTGTCTAACGTCTGAGACGATCGATGAAAACGAAACATCGAATCACTGCTCTTATGCTCTCTTTGTTGCATCCATTGACCAAACCACCGATCACGTTGCTGTCGTACCGTTTTGGTGTAAAGCGTTGCAGATGCCCATACGTATTCTTCCTGGGCATTGAGTTCTTTGAGATATGTTTTTTGACCATCCCATCGAAACTCAAACAACCTCCGTACACCAGTGAGGTCAACAACCACTAAGGTAAAAGGTTCAACGTCATTTAATTGAACATTCCTAAAGAACTCAGTTATATCTGAGCTTTCAAAGGCTTCCATCACAATTAGCCCCCTACTTCGGGCATACGTCTCTTTTCGTTCATGAAAATCAAATGCTCCATTGAGTAAACAACATATTCTACCCGATTGGCTTGCGCCAATCCATGTTCCTCCAGCTACATTGTCTTTTGGGCAATAAACCGTTTCGTTGTTTAATTTATACGGGGCTGGTGGAAGGGTAGACCTTGTCCTCAGTTCATCACGATTTGACGTGAGTACAAATTGTTCTTTACTTATGGATACGTAACTTACTGTGCACATTGATCTCTCCTTCCAATACGTATTGAGACTATCCCAAAATTCTTGTCCAATACAATTCCTGACTCATGAAACAGGGCTAACTTAATGAGTGCGATGATGCGTCATAACCGACCGCATTCCACTTCATAAACAAATATAAAACTCAAACGCATCACATTAATCTAAGATGATGTATTCGTAAAAAAACCTGACAATTATTTTCGTCAAAAAGTAACGCAAAACGATAAAGCGTTTCTGGCCATTGACACGATTGAGTTACAATCCTCGTTTAATGTCACATTTATGTTCAATTTGTCGCCCGTTGGTCAATTTGGGTTATGACTTTGTACCATGCAATACGATATTGTAGTTTACAACGTGTAATTGAATAGCTAAAGACCCAAACCATGCTAAGACTTTTAATTGTTATCACAGGACTGATTCTTCTTTTTCCATGTTCTCAGTCATTTTCTCAAATTAATGTACAAGGCAGTGGCATCATATGCCTCGGTGATTTGGCATTTTTCAGCTATTCCCCACCCCCTGGACAAACCATTAAAAGTGAGCAGTGGAATTTTGGCAATACGTTTACATCTACACAATCCGCACCCACCCACCTGTATAAGAAAACGGGAAAATACCAAGTCACCATCGCCGCAACACTTAAGAATGGCACGGTTGACCGAGATACGATCGACGTAGAGGTCCTGGGTGTCCCAAATGCTCAGTTAGTCATTAACTCGAATACAGACACATGTCAATACACCAATAATGTCTGCTTTACTGACCAATCCCAACCTGCTAAATCTGGGCAGGATATCATAAAAAGAGCCATTGTTTGGGGCGATGGTACTCAGGGCATTAGTAATTCGCCAGGCTCAAAAAAAATAGAATGTCATAAATACGCATCTGCGGATAAATTCTATGTCGAAATGGAAGTTACCGACAATAAGGGATGTAAGTCGTTTAGCTCTCGGTATGTAAATATTCTGCACGGAGTTAATGCTCGAATAGGCCGAACCATTTCATACCCTGATTGTGAATCTGCTCAAATTTGTTTTTACAATGGATCGACCTACTCAACTACACAAAAGATTGACTATGTGTGGACAATCGGCACCTCAACATCGACTAAAAAACACCCTATAAATGACCCCAACTGTGTAACCATAAAAACCACGAAAATTACAACTGCCAAACTACTGGCCACTACTAAAGACGGTTGTTCGGACCTCGCCTCCATCAACATCCCGATTCAGATTAACAGTTCTAAAAGAAAGATGATAATAAGCGATTCAATCGTTTGTTATGGCGAGGGGAAAACCACGTTCACGACGGATGCCCTTTATAATGAAACCACGAATTGGTACATGAACGATACAGGTCAGACATCAGCAAATAAATGGACGTTTAAGTATAAAGAAGACCAATACATACCTGGAAAATACAAGATTCGATGTGAAATCAAGCGTGGGAAGTGTAGCCAAACGGTTTATCAAAATTTTGAGATATTAGGACCTGTTGCCAAAATGAAAATATTCAACAACCCTCAATGCGGGGTCAATAGAAGACTCTTTTTTGTGCAGGAAGCAGAGTATGTCGATACGCCAAACACCGTGTTTAAGTGGTTTGCAGCCGACAATTTTGGTGAGAATTGTACCATTGAACGTGCCAAAGACATCAATAAATACAAAAATTGCAACACAACGATCGGTTGGTTTGCCAAGCATGACTATACCGTTCCCTTAAAAAGAAACCCAGTAACCCTCCTGGTTACGGATACCAAAACTGGCTGTTCAGATCAAATAGAAGAAAACGTTGACCTAAAAAGGTGTGGCGGAAATTGCAAACCATTTGAGGGTACGATAGAAATCTGTCAAAACGAGATGTTCCTATCTGATAAGCGTGAGAAAGAGGACCCCATTTCATTTTCACTTGACTCGGGTAAAACATGGATGCCATATCCTTCTCTGATTACGACAGACTATGCGGGCCTTTACCGTGTTGACCTTGTTTATAAATGGACCTTGCCGGATTGGGCAGAAGACTTTGGTGATGATTCTATCCGGATTAATAGTTACCCCATAGATTTTTATGATACGCTTCGAATTGATGATTTACTGTATGTAAAAAAGATTATTTCAGATTCGGTAAGTTTCGAGTTCTCTAAAAGCTGTAATCCGACAAAAGCAACAGTTCGGTTTCAAAAGGGTGAATTTCATACCGGCGAAGAAATTATAATTGCGTGGGGAGATGGTTTGAATGATGTCATTAAGATTGACGCAGATCGTAAAATCAATGAGGTAGAACATGCCTATGAAAATGCCGGTGAATCTGGTATGATTACCGTTCATCTCTTTAGCGAAGAAGGCTGTGAAACCGTCTATTATCACGAGTTCAGTTTTGGCCACACAGCGGAGATCAACAAAAAAGGACTTTTTTGCGCTGGAAAAGAAGTGTGTTTTCAAGCAATTATTACAGATTACACCTCCAAAACATATTGGGAACCGAATACAGGTTTTGGCACCATTGAATGGTTGCTTGACGGCAAGAACCTGGGCTCTAGTGCATACGAAATTTGCAAACAAATGGATACGGTTGGCTTTTATGAGATTGGCCTCATTGCAAAAACCACGTCGGGATGTGTAGACACTACCTATAAAACCTTCGACATTCAGGATGTGCATGCTGGTGTAACCAATGATTCAAGAAAATATTATTGCAGGGGTCTCCGGGAATTTCAAGATTCTTCCGATTTATTATTGGCAAATACGGTTGATTATATTGATACCTATCGTTGGGATTTTGGTACTGGTAATTTCAGTGCCTGGGAGAAAGATCCGGTACTTTCGTTTGATGGAAGCCAGAAGGTAATTACGGTACGCCACGCGGTTCGAACAAACAGAGGGTGTACGGACACCGTGCAATTTACCTTCATCATCTTAACGTCTAAACCCCTGTTCCATCTCGACGATTCGATTGGTTGCGCTCCACACACCGTTAATTTTACCAATACATCAACTGGGTCAACTCATTTTATTTGGGAATTTGGCGATGTTGATAATTCTACCTATGAGACCACGGATACGTTTAAGACCACCCATACCTATAAGACACCCGGACGTTATGGGGTTCGGTTGGTGGGTATAGACTCCTTTTACCACCCCGTTACAAAGACAATTTATTACTGCCATACCTCTTATCCGCGCTTGGGCAAACCTGGTTTAGCAGTTATTGTATTACCAAATACGCACCCAGGATTTACTGGACCAGATACCCTATGTATGGGAGCCGAGGGACAATTTACAAGCTTAAGTAGTAACGATTATGATTATGATATATGGGATTGGGGCGATGGGTCGTCGTCTGATGAAGATCCAGGAAGCAACGTAGGTCATAGTTATTCTGCCAAAGGGAAGTATACCGTAAGCTTCGACCCTGTTTTTCAAGGTCACCTCCCTTCGGAAGGCTGTATTTCCAAAATGGAAAAGAAAATAGTGGTTCTTGAAATCAAGGCTGACTTTGACATCGATTCGGACAGTAAACCCCCGATTTATAACTTTATTAATTACTCGGTTCCAAGAAATGCAACGTATCAATGGGATTTCGGACATACGGCATCTGGTACAGACAATTATTCGACCATTAAGGACCCAAGTCACAACTACAAAAAGGACAGTGGTGAGTTTGTTATATGTCTAACCGCCTATTCTCCTGCTGGATGTTCAGACTCCATTTGCAGAGTTATTACGAACACCTATAGAGAATATATGCAAACATACAATGTGTTCACACCGGGTGTGGCTGATGGCATAAATGATGAGTTCGAAATTACTCTGGAAGGTCAGTCTTACCACGACTTTATGATTTACAACCGTTGGGGGGAGGTCGTTTACCAAAATAATAACGCTGATTCTGGATCCATCATTAGGTGGAATGGACGAATTGAGAATACAGGTTCAGAATGCCCCGGGGGAACGTATTTCTATGTTTTGAAATATGCATACGGAATGAACCCTGACACGCATCTCTCAACACAGGGTATTGTTACCTTAATACGGTAAGTGGTCTCCGCTTATTCTTTAAGTATCTTGTAGGCATATGTTTCGCCATTATCGGTTAGTACTGTAATGACGTAAATACCACTTGGGCCAGTCAAATCAACGGATAAATCCTGGTTGTGCTCGATTGGTGTAGACGAAATTTGTCTACCTGTAACGTCTGTAATTTCAATCATACCTTTCTTGTATCGATCATCAAGAGTTACAGTAACTGATCCTTTCGTTGGATTGGGATGGATGTTTATCGCTGCGTCAACTGTTTTGGTAGTTTCTATACTCACCAATTCGTCGCGAACCGTATACATAAATCGATACGTAACTGACGTATCGCCATTGTTGCCAATAGCGGTAACGGAAAAATAAACATTGTTCCCTCTAGGAAAACCAGGAATAGGATCAACCGTACGCCAGGTACTGTCTCCCATATTCTGCATTACGCGAGAGCTATCCAAAGTCGTTGTACCTAACGACCACGAAACATATACTTCTGACAGGGTTTCGCTATACGAAATTTCAGAGGTCACGAATTGTGGCACACCATCAGCAGGCCTAAGCTCGGTTGGTCGCTGACTAAGATTTGTTTCAACAATGCTCGGGTAGTCTAACCTGCCCGCTAAACTATACTCCCACAAACCTCTTCCCCAGGTAGCTGCCTTTACAATGTTGGCCCCAAATTGTATTTCTAAATCGCGTACGGTTACATTCGGAAACTTTGTGTTGAATAATTGCCAAACCGTATCGTTCATAGCCTTGTAGAACACCCCAATTTCAGCACCCGCATACATATACGATTCCTGACTGTGATCTATAGCCAGACATCGAATCGGCATATTGCCCAAATTATGGGTAATATTAATCCAGGTTTTACCCAAATCATGGCTGATAAAAATCTTTTTATTGTCATTCTGATGCCTGTTGTAACTCAAGATAATGGTATTACCATCGTTCGGATCAAACGCTATATCAGTAATTGAGTAATTGGGTAAACCGTCGTTGATTGAGGCAAATGTTTTTCCCCCATCGATCGATAACTGCAAGTCGGCGTTCCGGCAAATCAACATGTTATTCGGGTTTTCCATAGAAATCGCAGCCAATTTGATCACACCAATTAAGGGATCGCTTAAAAGGTTCCATGTGTTTACATCGCCGAATTGATCTGAAACATAAATTACATTACTAAAATGATAGACTCTCATATTATCTTTTGGGTCGATCAATAAGGGCGCAATCCAATCTGTGGATCCCATTAAGGTCTGTGTAGTATTTAAATAAAGCCGTGATTGACCCCCATCTTTGGTCTGGTTGCGACCTCCATATTGCCAACTGCCTATTAACCAATTATCATTCAATGGATGAACTAAGCATTCCATTCCGTCTCCACCATTCCATTCAATCCATCCTTCTTTTCGAAGAATGCTGGTTCCATTATCTTGAGAACCTGCAATGTGAACATAGGAGTTCGATTGACTAACGCCTACAGCATAGAACTCTCTTATTCCTGTACCATCATTAAGTCTCTTCCAGGAGACACCATCATCAGCACTGGATGCCAAATAACCATCTGTGCCGGCATAAAAAACACCGTTGATATACTCCAATGCTCTCAAATCCGCATGGACGTATGTCTGATCGGGGGTAGAATTATTCCATTTCGTAATCTGTGTAAACGACTCGCCTCCATCTACGCTAGCCAGTAAATCGACATACCCATAAATCATTTTCGTTGTGTCTACATCTGACACTGCAAAACCTTTACAATTTTGAGATGGGTTGGAAATAAACGTAAAGTCACTTCCTTGATTCAAGGATTTCCAAATTCCCTGGGTTGACGCATAATAAACACAGTCAGAGCACTTTTTACTTACCTCAATGTAACCCGTTGATGTATTGCCTGTCAAATCTCCTGAGTTAGCATAAGTAAGACCCAGGTCGCTTGAGATCCGGAGATATCCTTTTGTCTTTGTATTGAATACATAGATAACATCGGTATTGGTTGGATGAAATTCAATGTCTGTAATTCCATTGCCATTAAAAAAGCGTGTCCATGTTTTTAAGTTGTCTGTAGATCGGTAAAGCCCTTTTGAAGTTCCGACAAATATCAAATTTGCCACTGTAGGATGGTGGACGATTTTATAAATCTTATCGTTCGTTCCTAAACCACCCCAACCCAGGTTATCCGGGTTAAAATTAGTTACATTCCAGGTACTCCCACCATCTATTGATCTATAAATTCCATGGGTTGCACTATTGGACGCATTCCGAACATTAATTAAAATACTATCGGCATTTGTAGGTGAAGCTGAAATTGTATTGACTCCAGAAGCTGGTAAAAAATCAGTCGTATTTACCCAGGTTTCTCCCTGGTTGGAGGTTTTCCAGAAACCACCACTACGCGACCCTAAATATATTTGATCCGTGTTGGACCGATTAACCCAAAGACATTCTACCCTTCCAATACCCGGTGAGTAGTGAGAAGTGATGTTGTTTGCATGATCGGGGCCCAATTCTATCCAACCATTTTCAAAAGATCGTTTACCGTGCGATTGAGTATTTACAAATTTTTGATATGCATGTTGGGCAAAATTTGGGTCTTCCTGACTTCGGTCACCTGAGGGGTAATACAGGCTTTCGTTTTCAGATTTCCAACGCTGAAACCCTTTCCACCCCGATCCCTTGCCATTATCATGCGTGCTAAAGTAGGTTTCTGCAGCTTCGACCACATCATAAAAATTAACGGAATAGTCATCCATCATGGATTTGTAATTCTGGGCAAACCCAAGACCAAAAACTCCAACAAAAAGGACTGTAAACACGGACTTGATACCCTGACGTACGTAACTTGAAAATTTCATTTAAGTGCCTGTATTAAATCAAGCCACTAATTTAACTCTAGCATTCGTCGAAATCACCCCTTTCTTGCATTTATCACATTATGAATGACACTTATCGTACGATATGAGGTGCTTAATGCGTCAATTTCCACCGTCTATGGCTCCATAACCACAGTTTTGGAGCACGCCTTATTGCCTTTTCAAGCAATTGAGCATAGGTATTTACCATGTCGAAATTGTCTCTGGTTTCTGGGCGTTCTTCTATTTTCTGAAATTCTAACTCGTAATACCCTCGCTTCAGTTTTCGAAACGATGGAAAAACCAACACCTGATTATTTCTCTTTGCAATTTTTTCAGCTCCTGTTAGAAACGCAGTTTCCTGATTTAAAAACTGAACCCAGAATTTGGGACTTTCTTCTTTGGGACTTTGGTCACCTATGATACAGTTGAGGGTAAGAATTTCCTTTTTTTCAAATTCTATTATTGAACGATACCCTTTATTTGATTCAATGCAGATCGTTCCGAAGCGTTCTCGAATAAGCTTCATCAATTCATCAAAATACCTATTCGATAAAGGTTGATAAAATGCCGTAAACTTATACGGTACAAAGAGGGGTAAAAAAGATACCCATTCCCAATTTCCTTGATGAGCGGTGTACAGAATTATGCTTTTGTTTTGATCGTAATATTTCTGAATGAGCTCAATGTTTTTGACCTTGAATCTCTTGTTAATGTGGCTTTTGCTAATGGTTAAGCACTTCATCGCTTCAACCATTATATCACAAAAGTGAGCATAAAAACCTCGTTCGATTTCTCTTAATTCAAGATTGCTAAGGGTGTCAAAAGAATTTTTGAGGTTTTCTCGTACCACCAACCTTCTATACCTGACTATGTGGTACAACACGGCATAGGTTAAACTTGACAGGACATACAAAACAGGCATCGGGAGCAGGGAAATCAGGTAAAAAGGAAAAAACTTTATTCGTGATTTGTACTTCATCGTTGACGTTTTTTTTCTGTAAATCCCCAAACCTGAAATCAAATATGATCTCAGGTTTTATGAAGATGACTTAAGTCTATATTCTCACACCAAACTGGAAACCTGGGTAAAGAATCCAATGAACCGTTCCATTCTCTCCTTTGTATTTTGTTGAACCGAGGTAGTCGTATTTAGGTGTTTCGCTTTCAGAAATCCACATGTTTATAGATGCTCCAGCAAAAACTTCCAGGTGTTGTCCAATACCTTTGGCAAACGAAAGGGTTAACTTATTTAACGATTCCCATTCATTGTCGTCAAAATTGTCTGGCAAAACTGAAAAGGAGTTTAGCTCGGCGTTGAAGACGAACTGGTTTTTAAATTCTTTTCGTGTACCTATACCATACCCCACAGCCCATACTGGATTATCTTTATCCCAATGAACACCTGCAGAGAAGACATTGTAAAATGGGTTGGTTCCTGTTTTAAACGACAGGGTGGTTTGAAACGTTTCGTTTGAACTTAATTCAAATTGGTGGTAGCCGTTGCGAGCGTAACTAAAGAATCCTACTGCAACGCCTTCAATGGTATCTGCGAAATTGATAAACCCCAGTTGAGCGCCCTTAATTTTTCGTGCAACGTTTACAAATCCTGCCACTTGAACACCTTCAACTTCGGCAGTTGACAAGTTTAGAAAGCCTGCAAGCTGGTTCCCTTTTAGGTTACCTGTATTGATATTTGTAAAACCCGCTATCTGGCTTCCTTTTACCCCTGCGGCATAATTGACAAAACCTGCGCCCTGAATACCTGTTACGTCTCGAACGGTAACGTTAACGAACCCACTGAGCTGAGCCCCACGGAGTGAGTCGTTGATGTAATTGGCAAAGCCAGAGAGTTGTGCTCCATGATGGCTTTTTAAGATCACATTGGTAAATCCAGCTGCTTGAAGTCCTTCTCCCTCTCCTTGAATCAAATTGCTAAAACCTGTTAATTGAACACCAGTTACGGAATCTGTAACTACATTTAGAAAACCGGATAATTGAACGCCTTCAACCGAACCATGGGTAAGGTTGGCAAAACCTGCCATCTCCAGCCCGTCAATTCCTCCTGTTGCACCCGCAAAAATGTTTATAGATGCGTGATACGTTTCGTTGATGCTGTTAAAACCGCTGGAGCCAATTGGGTAAACAAAGGATACTTGAACCTTTGGACTTGGAACGATGGTTTGGAAAGTTGTGTCTTGCGCCACACCCACCAATGAGGTGAATGTAAGGAGTGCGAGTATGCTAATGCGTTTCATAAATTTTTGTCTTACTGTTATATTCATCTGTAAGACAACGCCATCAGGGTTTACCCCTACATCGCATTAAAAAAAATTAAATAAACTATAAAACGTTATTAAAGAGCCAGTTACACGGCGACTTTCTTTAGAAAGAAAGAGCAATTCGATATCCCAACGACATTTTGAGATTGGCCCCATTTGAAGTTACGTCATAAAATGGATTCGTTAGAATGGCATGACCAAACTCCTGGGTCGTTGAATTGAAATATTTACTGTAGTAGACATTGAGGACAGGACCTACACTTAGCCCCATCTCCTTGCTCCATTTAAAGCCCATAAACGGGTGCATTTGATTTAATAGGTTCACGGCAAGATCTGGAATAGTTTCCGACTGATTTAGTATCTGGTTTGCCTGGACCTCAATACCCGTAAATAATCCGTTTTTGTATTGGTGTCTGGTTCCAAAACCATAACCTAACGACCAAATAGGTAGATCAAAGTGGTAACCCAAAGCCAAAATATTGTAAAAACGGTTCGTTCCGGTTTTAAATAACAAGTTTGCTGGCATGCTTTCGGAATAATTAATTTCCAAATCGTGCATACCTTTTCGAACAAAACTGATTAGACCCACATTAATACCCGATTCCACCGTATCACATATATTGATTAACCCCAGCTGAATTCCATTCAATTTGCCTGCATAGTTTATGAAAGGGCTTATTTGAACGCCGTGCATTTCTTTAAAAGCAACATTAACAAAACCAGCAATTTGAACGCCTTTTAGTATTTTAGCGTAGTTCACAAAACCAACTACCTGAACCCCTTTAAGTTCTTTCGAAGTTGTATTAATAAAACCCGACAACTGGCTGCCTGAATTGGTTTTGGCAAAATTTGCAAATCCAGAAAATTGATGTGATTTCGATTCTGACCAGGCCGTATTGACAAAGCCTGCAAGTTGAATGCCTTTAACGCGGGGGCTTACGTTTACAAATCCAGAAGCCTGAATACCCGTAAACTCGTTAGCTACTGTGTTCGAAAAGCCCGCCAATTGAATACCTTTCATGTCCAATTTGTTCACATTAAAAAACCCTGCTATTTGAACTCCCCTGGTTTTTCCTCCAACAATATTTCCAAAACCCGCAATCTGAGCTCCGTTCATATGTTGGCGTGTAATATTGGCAATGCCTCCTACCTCAATCCCATTTAAGGCATACTCGTAACCAGCAAGTAAATTGAATGAAACGTTGTTCGTCGTTTTTCCGCTCATTAATTTATTCGTTCCCAACATGGGCAAAAACGAGAATTGAGCAAATCGGTTTTCGTACAACGAGACATTATTCATATGCGACGCAACCTCATCGCTAACCAGTACTTTTACAAGAGCAAGTGTATCCGTACTCTCCTCCTTATTCTCAAATAGTGGTTGTTGAGCAATAGGTTCCAACTCAATAATCAGATCCTTGAGCTCATCCCTACGTAAACGCAATATGGTATCCCTGTAATTTTCTTTGGCAATAGCCACCTCCAAATAATCTGATTTATCTTTTATACTCAGATTGTAAAACCCCGTTTCGGATGATGTGGTTGATTTAAATCGATTGACCTCATATATCGTTGCGCTCGATATCTTTTCACCGGTATTGGCATCGACAAGTTGACCGGTTAACTCGAATTTTTGTTTTTCTGCTTTGGGTCGTTTCTTTTCTTGGATAATAACATAACTACCTCGCTCCAGGTACTTTAGATCGTTACCAAGTATGGTTTTTAAAATAGACTTTAACGATTCGTTTTCGACTTGAATACTGGTTATCTCATTTCCTTGAACTAAATCTGATGAGTACGAAAAAACGAAGCCTCCTTGTTCCTCTAACAATTCAAGAACCGTTTCTACAGGAATATTATGAACGGTTAAGCTAACCTGCTTATCCAATACACTTTGTGCCTGTGTATCCATTCCGCATAGCAAAACAGTAACCAGTGTTATGAGTTGGAAGGCCCTAATAATTTGCATTTCGTAATATGATAGTATCGTTTTTCAGATGATCAACCTCCAGGTCAAGTGAATTGGCAATAACATCAAGGATCACCGCAATATCCTCATCTTCAAAACGAACATTTATTTTCTTATCGGCAACCTGATTTCCTTCTAGTCGAATATTTACCTCGTAAAGCGAATTGAGTGCCCTGACTACATCTTGCAGTGATGTACGTTTAAATGTCAATCTTCGGTTTCTCCAAAAATGACTTGATATTACTTTCTTTTCTCGTTTGAATAATTTTCCAGTTAGCTTGTAATAAACACCCGTTTCATCTGGGTTAAGTACCAAAGAATTTTCCCCATAATTCATTTCAACACGACCCGTTTCCACCTGGACTTCTACGCTATCCAATGAATTCGCATTGACGTTAAAACTGGTGCCCAGCACATTAATATTTACTTCATTCGCAGTTATTGTAAACGGCTTTGATGAATCCTTCTCAATTTCAAAGAATGCTTCTCCTGTCAGAACAACTCTTCGATTATTTCCTTTAAACTCTTCGGGGTAGGTCAAATCAGAATTCGCATTTAACTCAACCTTTGATCCATCCACAAGTTCAACACTTAAGTGGCTTTCTCCTGATATTGAGCTTATCTGTTCGACTGTCGGATTTAACCAATTATACATGAGATATAAGACGGGCATACCGATTACCAAAATCGCTGCAACTCTTAGCCAGGTTTGAAGATATATGCGTTTCCCTGCCTTTGGCGTTTGAATGCGTTTTTGTACCTTTAACCATGCCGCATCAGAATTGACTGAGAATACGTCACTGGATTCTTCGAAATGACCTGGTTGGGCATCTTTCCATAACAATTTAGCTGACGCATAAACAGAGGCATTCGCTTCTGATCGATTTACCCAATTTTCGAGATTTTCTTTTTCTATCTCGGTTGCTTCACCATCCAGATGGCGAGCGATTAGGTCATAGTTGACTTCGTCTGCATTGTAATGCTCCATTATCTTCTCATACTATCGACAACTCATTTGTCATTTACCCCTATTGGTTTATAAATATTTCTAACCACATCAATAAAGCGATGGGTAAATAAGACCCCAATTCTTTGCGTAGCACTTTTAAAGCCTTACCCATTTGATTCTCAACTGTCTTAATTGATATGTTTAACTCTTCTGCAATCTCTTTGTACTTTTTGTTTTCGATTCGGCTCAACCGAAATACCTCTCGACATTTTTCCGGAAGAGAATGTATCGCTGCATCAATTTTGGTGCTTAACTCTTTTACCTCCAATGATCGATCCGCTTCTATTATGCCAGACCCTCTTTCCATTTGGTAAGACTTGTATTTGTCCGTTACCTTTTGATGTTTAAAGTAATTGAATGCGGCATTTCGGACTGCAGAATAGAGGTACGATTTTAAACTCGTGTTAATCACAAGCGAATCCAGTTTGGCCCAAAGAGAACAAAACAGATCTTGCACCAATTCTTCCGCAACATCTTGATTTTCAACGTATTTATACGCAAAACGACATAGTTCAGGGTAGTAAACCCTAAAAACCAACTCAAAAGCTTTTTCGTCTTTAGCTTTTAGTTTTATGATAATATCGTCTGTTGCTAACATGCCGTGGTAAAGTAGAAGGCTCGCAAATATAGACAGATTCCATTCTCCGTTTTGGGCATAGGTATTGGGATCTTAACCCTACGCTCAACCCTAATTTTCACTTCATTCTTAACAAATAAAGTCTCGTGACATCCAAAAATCCTGTTAGACTCAATGGATCTTTGGTTCGAAAATTGAGTTCATAACGGTAATATTTGTATCAAATTTTCACATACGTGCATCGAAAACGGGTTTATCTGCGTTTGTCATTAAATGAATGAATTATGGTAAGATTAACGATTTTCAGTTTAGCACTATTTACAAGTTTTCTTAGTTTCGGTCAGTTTGGAAATCAGAACACGTGGTCTTACAGTCTATATTTGGGTGGAAGCAATATGTTGGGCGATCTTGGCGGAAGTAACCAAAGTGGTACTTCAGGAATTAAAGATATTGATCTCAACGCGGTAAGAGCTGCTGTTGGAGGAGGTCTTCATTACCATGTTCGAAACATGACCTATGGAGCAAATGTGTTTTTTACGCATTTGGTTGGTGACGATGCATTTACAGATATCCAAGGAAGAACGGATCGAAACCTAAGTGTTCGAACCGATTTAATAGAAGCAAATTTTCTAGTAGAAATTGCCCCATTCAAGAGTTTTCCAATTTTAAACCGGGTTTATTTTAATGGTGGCATCGGTGGTGCTTATTTCCAACCCAAAGCTAAATACAACGACGAATGGGTCAAGCTAAGACCATTGGGCACTGAAGGCCAAAACTTTTTGAATGGCCAAGGTCAGTATAGTAAGGTCGCATTTGTGATCCCTTTTGGGGCAGGATATAAATTTCGTGTTGGACAGTTTACGTCAATCAACCTTGATCTGAGTATGAGAAAAACATTTACGGATTACCTTGATGATGTAAGTACCGTATATGCCAACAGTGCCGCTATTGCTGCAGAAGCTGGCGGACAAGTTGCATCTGCACTAGCCGATCGATCGGTAACCGGTTTTGCAGAAGGTAGCCAACGAGGGAGTGCCAATAGCAATGACAATTACTTTTTTGTAGGATTAAAATTCCAACGGACAATAGGGGCAAAGCGATTAGGCAGTTGCACCAATTTCGATGCCCCAAACAGAAAGACCAAAAAAAGAAAAAAGTCAAATGCCTCTAAACGATTTTATTTATAGCGAAATAAATATTTGTACAGAAAAAAAGCTCTTCAGAATGAAGGGCTTTTTTTATTGCGCCTACACAACTGTGTTAACCAACCCTGATTATCTCTTCATTAGCAATAATATACTACGTTGTTTCCAGCGATCTACTGCAATAAAACCATCTCACATTTTAACACTTTTGGGCTTCAATGGTATTAAACCATGTTAAGTGAAGTTGACCTTCCAACGATACATTACAATGTCAATAATGCATTTAGTCAACTCCAAATCGGCAATAAATGGGTAATATCGTATTACTCAATTTTTTCGCTTTATGCTAAAAACGTCATTCCATCGGGTATTCATTCTTATTACCCTCTCGTTTATCCACTTAAATCTGTTTGGTCAAAAGCCTGGAGCTTATAAGTGTCTCGAGTTTGATGGGACTGACGATTATGTATTAATTAGTGATAACACAGCTTTGAATTCAGACTCAACCCTGGCCGTTGAAGCCTGGATAAAGGCAGATAATTATGGTACGAACTCATTTGATAATAGTATTTTCTGTAAACATGGGTGGACCAGGGGCAATTTAGGATATGTATTGCGATGCGGGAATAATGGAAAACTGTCTTTCAACTTTTCTGATGGGTCAGGCACGTGGAGGGAGGCCGAGTCTTCGGCGCTTATGAAAACGGGCATTTGGTACCATGTAGCGGGGACATACGACGGCGATTCAATTAACCTGTATATCAATGGAGAATTGGTCGAAACGGAGTTAATCACCACCAGTATATCCGCATCGTCGGGGCTGACTGCTCGAATTGGTGATCTGGCCAACGGCGGTGGTCGACAGTTTGAAGGAATGATTGATGAAGTTCGTGTATGGTCGACTGATGTTAACGAGAGTACCATTAAAGACTGGATGTGTAGAAAGGTAACGAGTGACCATCCTAATTTCAAGAACCTATCCGGCTACTGGAAACTTGACAAAGACACAGGTGTTGTTGCTATTGACGAATCTACGAACGGCAATAATGGTCGGCTAACGAATGGGCCTATCATATCTCTTTCAGGAGCGGCTTTAGGCCATGTAAGTGCACA
>CAYZWM010000014.1:0-28988 GCA_964482155.1 uncultured Chitinophagaceae bacterium
GAATTATCAGCCATTTTGTGAGATTTCTTCTTCTTCTAAAAACTATAATTCGCAATCAAGGCTTAAGTCAGATAAATAAGGTTAATTTTGCGCTGCCAAAATTAGAGCCCTTTGGGTTTTAATTCTGTGGCGCCGTTCTTTTTCGTGTTCCGGAGAGGTATTCTAATTGCTTAATTATGTATGAACAGAATGTATAAAACTGATTTTTCTTCATTAAAAAACGACAAGTTGGATGTGAACAATAGCAATAAGATTACCACAGCGCTACTTCTTGCTGCTGGAATGGGGAGTCGCCTTATGCCTTTGACTACAAATTCACCAAAGTGTCTTACCGAAGTGAATGGAAAATCTTTTCTTGAAAGACTGATTGAAAATCTGATTCTGAAAGGATTTAAACGGTTAGTCATTATTACAGGACATCAGAAACAGTGCATAGAAGAATTTCTTTCTGACCTATCACCAGACATAACCATCGAATTTATTTACAGTCCACTTTACAAAACCACGAACAATATCTACTCCCTATGGATGGCAAGACAGTCTATAAAAGAGCCATTCATGTTGGTAGAAGGAGACCTGATTTTTGATGCATCACTTCTAGATGAAATGATCTATCCGGATAGAATGGCGGTAGCCAATATACTTCCGTGGATGAATGGTACTACGGTAACCATTGACGGTGCTCAGCAAGTCAAAGGCTTTCATAAAAACACGAATATGGAAGGTGTTTTGGATTGGAAATACAAGACCGTGAATATTTATAGTTTTTCTCTGGCTTCATGGGAGGCAATTGTAGAGAGACTGAACGAAAACATTGAAGCCAATAAAGTAAACGGGTATTACGAAACTGTTTTTGGCGAAATGATGGCAGATAACCAATTGTCGTTAAAAGCAGTTGATTTTGACAATAAACATTGGTACGAAGTGGATACGCTGAAGGATTTGGTCGAAGCAGAGAAATTATTTTCAACGGAGAATGCGACCCCAAGTATTTCTAAGGTTCTTCTTCAAAAAACCTCAGAAATACTGAATCGAATCCCTGCTGGCATCAATGGCAAAGGAATTAAACTAGCGACCGGTTGATATTAACTATCATTTGAGGATTCGTGTCATTTACGACACCTTTTAGGAAACATAGAATTTTAATATGGAGCACGTTAGCAACAGGAATACACCAACATTAGAATACACCAATCAAGAAGAGAAATACGCGTATATAGCCAAACAACATGGGGGCTATTATCGTCATGATTTTACAGATCACGCTTATTTATACAACCTATATTTTCCACCTAAAGCGGTTTTAACGCACCTTAAAGAGAATATTCAGGATATTGTATTGAATTACCCAATGGCTCAAGATGCACTTGCCAAACTCATGGCGAAACTCATCAATCAGCCTGCAGAAAGAATAGTCGTTGGCAATGGTGCTGCAGAAATCATAAAAATCCTATCAGGCCGCTTAGCTAAAAAAATGATCGTTCCGGTTCCCTCGTTTAACGAATATGTAAATGCGGCACCGCATGGACAAGTCCTTGAATTTCCATTAGAATTTCCATCCTTTCAATTGGATGTCGATAAATTTGCTGCAGAAGCGATAAAAGCCGGAGCTGATATGGCGGTGGTTGTAACACCTAATAATCCAACGTCTCTACACGTTCCGAAAGCCGACCTTATTTCGCTTTCTAAAAAACTCGAGAAGAACAATTGCATGCTCATTGTTGATGAATCGTTTCTGGATTTTACGGCAAACAAAGAAGAGATAAGTTTAGAACAGGAAATTGAGAAGTATCCCAATATGGCCATACTCAAAAGCATGAGTAAAGCCTATGGGATTTGTGGTCTCCGAATTGGATATCTTCTAACGGCTAATTTGGAATTTGCAAATGCCGTAAGAAAGGAGATTCATATATGGAACATTAATGGTTTTGCCGAAGAGTTTTTGCGCATCCTACCCGACTATCAAAACGAGTTTCTAGCGAGCTGTAAAACAGTTATAAACGATCGAGATATTTTTTACAAGCAACTTTGTGCCATCCCTGGCATGACTGTATTTAAACCCGACGCCAACTATATTTTTTGTCGATTACCTGATGATGCGTTAAGTGGTTCTGAAGTGACCAAAAGACTGTTTATCAAACACAACATCTACATAAAAGATAGTCACGGAAAAACACAACCCGAAGCAGATCGTTACATTCGAATTGCAAGTCGCACACCAGAAGAAAATTCTAAGTTGATTGATGCATTACAGGATGTGATGTATTTGAAAAACAAATGAAAACAAGGAATACGCAACAAGTAAGTATAATTGGTTTTGTAAAAGACCTACCGAATATTTGTTCGTTGGCAGGACTTTTCTGCACCATGCTGGCTATTTATTTTGCCATTGGAGGTCATTTCCTTTTATCAATTATTGCCATACTTTGGTCCGTTTTATTTGATTGGTTTGACGGGATTATTGCTCGTAAAATAAAAGGTAGAACCAAAGAGCAGGGAATGTTCGGAATGCAACTAGACTCTCTGATAGATACGGTGAGTTTTGGTGTGTTTCCTGCCATTTTACTTTTAAGCTACGCCGATTATAATGTTTGGTTTATCCCAGGCGCATTTATTATCGTTGCTAGCTGCGTTATTCGTCTAAGTTATTTCAATACGTACGGCCTTCTTGACTCTAAAACATACATGGGATTGTCGGTTGATAATAATGGCATCATATTGGCTTTTGCATTTTTATTCGAAGGGTTTTTTAGCCATTCCATTTTTTCAATTATCCTGTATACACTGTTGATGAGTTTGGCAGCCCTGAATTTGTCTTCAATACCAACTCCAAAGCTTGCAGGGAAGTGGGTGTATATCCTTACGACCTACGTGGTCGTGCTTACGGCTATATTTAGTTGGATATTATGGAAGAGGGTTTAAAAGGAAATGATGACCAAGTATAAAGCTTTTAAAGACTGTATCTCAGATCAAGATGATGAACTAGTCATATACGCTTCAGACAGTTTTGCACAGTTTCCTCAACGAAATTCTTTAGCAACTTCAAAAAGTGATCGAACCTTATCGGTTGCGACTTCCAATGACCTGGTTGTATTAAGAGGGAAATTGGACGTCGATTATCACGCATGGTTGCGTTCATTTGGCCTTGGATCGGATTTGGTCGTTGATTATGGTCAATCTCCAACGGGAATGACTTTGTCCGAACTCATAATCGACAATCCTGAACCGATTCGTAAAATCATTAAACAAACTGGAAGAAAACCGGTCTATGTACCCTGGTTTTCTGGAGATCAGGAAAATGAGGTGGCCAAGCTGCTTGGAGGAGAAATTTTCGGAGCACCTGAATCCGAAACCATCAAGTATAATGATAAAGCATCTTTTAAGATGATCTGTCAACAATTAAACATACCTGTTGTTGAGGGTGTTGCCTTCGAAATGCAGCCACTCAAAAGCGAGAATTACGCTGAGATGGAGAGCATCATTAACGGGTATTTACAAACGTATAGTACGGTTATCCTTCGTGGCGCTTTGGGTGAGTTTGGCATGTCGTTGTACAAAACTCAAGGCGATGATATTGCAGAAATTTACAAGGAGATTTCCGCATCAAATGAAAAAACCATTATCATAGAACCCTTTTTAAATGTCTCATCTTCCCCAGGAGATCAATGGGCTATTGGTAGAGATGGATCCATAAATTATATTGGTACGCAAGATCAAATATGTAAAGAGGGGATGATCCATACGGGCACAATAAATACGGTGGCACATTCCGATGCTGATTCAGCATACATTACGGAAACCTCACGTAAAATTGTCAATGAAATGGCTCGGACAGGTTATGTAGGAGTAGTCGGTATCGATTATATCGTATCTGATGAAGGCATATTCCCAGTTGAAAACAATGCTCGGTTTAACGGGTCTTCTTACCCCATTTTAATCGTAGATCAGATTAAACAACTGAATGTTCAAGTACCCGTCTGGAAATTCATTAAGTTCAAGATTACCCCCTGTACATTTCCTGAATTACAGAACCGTCTTCAGTCGACCATTTTTGATGGTAAAAAAGCGAATTCAATATTTCCGTACAATTGCGAAGCGTTGTCAGATACGGGGAATTTGAGTTTTTTATTTTTGGCTGAGAACGAGTCTCACATTTCAGAATTAGAAGAACTGGTTCGGAGTATGTAATTTGATTCGGAATTAATTCCTTCAAAATTTCAATTAATTTCCTTAAGTCGTTTAACTCAAACTATCCGAAGTCTGTAGCCCAGGGCTGAGAATAGGCGACTACGGATTAAGAACCCTATACACATGTTTATGCGTTTGTGTTTTTATTGTTTATTATCAATTTCAAATCAGCGTATAAATATATTGAAGGAATTACCATAATACCAATTCCTAGTACTGCAGATCCCCAATCGACTGGATGGAAAATCATATAAATACCTGAGCCAATCAGAAATAGACAGAATGGATACGCAAAAAGTCGAATTATTACTTTCTTTAAAGTCCATTGATTCTCAAAATTGTCTACCTGGTCCTGAATTGGAATGTCCTTTTTGACATCAACAAGGTTTTTTAAAAGGGTATCAATATTTCTTTTATTCCATCCGGACGAGACAGGGGAAGGCCTTTTGTTAGGGTCGATAATACTGTTAAGCAGAAGTCGGTCTTTGTTTTTGATTACAGTAATCATTTCTCCGAAATAATATGTCCATTTCGATGAGCGATAAGCTCGAAAGATGTTTTCATTGTTTAGCTCAATTTCCCATTCATATTCGTTAGCGGTTCGTTCAATCGCTTCTTGAAATTCGTCGTCGGTGAAATCGATTTTTACTTCACTAAATCTCAACCTTCTTTTTTGAATAAAATAGAATATAACTGCAGGAATGAACCAAGGCCAGGCAACTGAAATAAGATCGTCCGCAGATCTCACCCCATTATAGGTTTCCGTAACGCAAATTTCAAACAGACTAAAAAGAGTCATCCCTGGAACAAATAACATCAAAAGCACAAAGGAATAGTGGTGAAGGGTGTCCCAACGACTTAATTTTAGTCGTTTGGTTTGTTTCATTATGTCAATCCAGTTTTTGTTCATTTGCAGCAGGCACAACAATTGTATATACGCATGTTAACGCCAATATACACAGTTTAAAGTCGTTGGTTTAATTGATCAATCAATTGGTCTTTTGTTGTAGAGTTTGGGTAATCATTTTAGGGAAACTTAAGTCCCATTTCATTGACATCTTTGTCCACTTTTATCCATTCAATTCGTTGATCCATATCGTCTTCAATCGGATGGACAATCATAAATAACGGGGTCAAATAGGTCACTTCGACATTTCTCCTATTATAACCGAGTGCTCCAACATCCTGCATTTGAAATTCTACTTTTTTAAAAGGCAGATGTCCGTTTTGATAGATCACGGTCTGTGTTTTCCATACAGAAGCTGACATAACAATTCTGAATGGTCCAATGATGATAATTCCAATGAAGACGATACACGGTAGGATAGAAGTGGCTAGTTTCTTTTTCCAGGTTTTGTGTACGACCAAATTTACCAGTATGGTCAACGGCGTGAGTAGAATCATTCCGGAATGCGTGAACGACTTAATCACCTGGTTTTTTATTTCAAACGAGGTTAGTTCATCAAATAGAAACAACAAAAGACTTAGGAAGAAAACGCCGTTAAACAGTATAGATATGAATTTCTTGGTAGTCATTTTTCAAATGGGGTTTGATTGTGTTTAGTCATGTTGGGTTTTAATAATATGGCTTTCATCCAATTATTGATTCGTTTGATTCCAAAAATGATTAGGTGGAGAACCAAAAATGCCCCTCCGTAAAATAGAACCACTAAAGAACTACCGTGTTTAAAATTTTCTTCGTCACAAAAAACGAAAATCATTATCCCTGTATAAACCGAGAAATAAATCAAATTCAATACGAAGTCTTTCTTTCTTTTGGAAATGAAACTTCCAATTAATAAAAACAGGAATACGATGGCGTATGCGATATAGAGAGTCGTGAATTCATAGTCGGTTGGAATCATTTGGTCTTTTGCATGGGTTTATATCCATTGTATAAACGGATTATATACGCCAATATACACACTCAGCTGTGAAATTTCCTATCTATTGGTAGTCTGTAAGCAGGAAAGAGAATAGGCGACTACCGATAAAGATGTTCAAATGTCAATAAGTCTATGATTTGTAGACATAGTTATAGCCAGTTCTTTATTCATTAATCTTCGTCATTGTTCCTATTGACCCAATAATAGTTGGGAAATTATTGTCGGCCAAGTAGTCATAATTTGGGTCACGAGCTATTTTTTCTATTTTTTTAATTTCTATTTTTTTAATGTCGTCAAGATGTTTGATCTTATTTCTAGTGTCTATGTCCATCTGGGTTAGTTTTGAAACCAAATGATCTTTGTTAAAAAAGATAAATACTTTGTCTATATCACCCATAGTTAATCCATTGTCTGCTGTAGTCAAAATATTGATGGTATCACCTGTTTTCAGCGAAATAGCTATTAAATGAAAGTAATATTCTAGGTTCCTATTATTGTCAGGTCCACGACTGGTATAAACAAGTTTTATCTCTTCATCATCTTCTAAAGCATTATTGTCAATATTGAACTTAGAAATGTCCCAATATTTGTATCTTCTTCCGCAACCAGTCATTATTATTATCAGTAGTCCTATAATGTAAATTGATTTCAGTTTCATGTTCTTCTTTATTTAATCGGCTATAACAATTGTATAAGCTATTTTCCCAATATACTCTATCTATCCGTAGTCTGAAGCCAAGGAATGAGAATGGGCGACTACGAATTAAGACGGTGTCTTATTTCTCAATTTTTGTGACCCAACCCTCATACTGGCAGTTATATTCCTCCGCCATACCGATTAAGTAGTCCGTCTGTTCAGTAATGTCACCTTCGTCTATGGAGGATTTAATTCCGACCTCCATTAACCCTGCATCTTCATGCATTCCAATTAAGCTGAAATCATAATTTTTTACTTCGTTAAACAACGATTCCAAATCTTCTTTTTTCCCTAATATTCCATGTTCAATGAAATGTTGTTTTTCTTCACTCGCTCCGGCTTGAACTAAATGTTCAATTAAATGTCTATTCCCAATCTGTTGCCATTCAAATTTTGAAGGTAATATGTCTCGGTAGTATTCAAAAGGTTTCAAACGCTCTAATTCTATTTCATACTCGTTAGGAAACGTATTCTTCCATTTATTAAACGATTTTTCAAATCCGACTAGATCATTATACTCGAAAATGTATTGTTTTTGTCCGTTGTAGGTTAAACGACCTGACTGTTTACAATCCACGTTATTTTTCTCCAAATCCGCGCAAAGTTCTTCCTCCTTTTGATGCTGATATTGCTGTTCTTCTGGAATTGGAATGGTCCCATGTAGTCGATCAGTTGGAATCCGAATTCGAATAAAAAGCTCTCCTTTAAATCCTTTTTGGTCTTTGGTTTCTTTATAGGTAAGGTCTACGGACGTAAAACATATAATCTCATCTTCATCCAGACTTTCATAGATTTCCCAGTTATCATTATAGACTTGTTGACTTTTATTTCTCATACAAAAACGATCCGATTTGGTCACGGCCAATATACGCTAACTAGCTATCTGTCCGTAGTCGCCTTTGCTCAGGCAGGGCTCAGACTGCAGAAATTGTAGAGTTTCGTTTATATGAGGCCATCGATATCTGGAATTATTGATCGGAACAATGCCTTTAGTTTTTCCAAACTCTTCTCGTCATGAGCATACGATGAAAGAACATCAATAGGTCTAAGCCCTTTTTTGTTCTTGATTTCTAAATCAGCCCCGTTATCCAATAGAATTTTTAACATTTCGAGTGATTCTGGATAGGGTTCACTTCGATTGTTTTGAAGCATACCATCTATACAATTATCTATAATCTCAAGTAAGGGGTCTCCAAAGTCAATATTGATATCAGCACCTTGTTCAATGACAAATTGCAATGTTCTGTGGTTGTCAGAATTGATGGCTGCTATTATGGGGCTAATCCCATCACGATTTTTTTCATTAATATCTTTTCCAAGCAGAATCAGCTCAGAAGCATTTTCTAGATCAGATTCGAATAGGTATGAGGTTAGTTCTTTCATTATTTATAGCCTGCCATTGGTGTAATTGCAAGCTTTGGCCAATATACCCCGGATGCATTGAACGGACTATGTAAAAAAATTATATCCAACCGATTTGAGGTCAAATGATTGTTTCACTCTATCTATCCGCAGTCGTCCCAAAGCAAAAAAAAGGCGACTACAGATTAAAATTAAGATGTTCATTAATCTGTAGTCGCCTATGCTCAAGCAGTACTTATACTGCAGCCCCTTGCGTCATGGGCGCATCGTATGTACCAAAGACACCTTCGATCCCAGATAGGACCCAGGTAAAACCACTTCCAGCAAGTAACACATATTGACTGGTTCCGCTAAAAGCAACAATGGTTTGTCCCGCAGGTGCTTGAATCGTGTTTGTTTGCGCGTTTGAAACTGACGGACTTATTGCCGCCGGATAACTGTTTCCTGCAATGGTAATTTGTGCAATCACATTATTGCCATACCACGATCCTGTAACGTAACTCATCTGGGTCAGACCATTCGGTAAATTAATAGATGGGTTTTGGCCTCCGGTATCTCCTCCATGTTGTAACATTTCGACAATGTATGTACCGGCGTGGTTCGAATTGTTTGTCTGAATGGCATCAACCACTTCGCCATTCCATACCGTAACACCCACCATCTCTGTTGGTGTGGTTTGCGCACTGATAATGGCACCATCATCAAACGGTACCGTACTCGGTGCTGCGTTGATATATTGACTTAACAGGATTTGTTGCCCTTGCTCAAACGCCCAGTTGCCCGAATCCAGTCGCCAGGTACAAATGGTCACATAGGGGTACGATTGGCTATTGGCCGTAAAGCCGTTTGAATATTGTTTATACGCCTGATAAGCATTTTGATAAGGTCCTGATCCTGAGGTTTCAAACTTTGCGCCAAACCCAAGAAGAGATGCGTCAATACCTATGCTTACAAAATCGCTCGCATTGGTGAAACCCGAATAGGTTTGTAGGTTGATGATATCGCAATTCGCATTGACGGCGTCCGCATCCAGACCATAGGTCGTTGCAGGAGAAAGGCTGATGTAATACGTACCTCCAAAGGCAGCTCTTAACGCATTGAGCCAGGCAGCACATTGGGTTGATGTTAAACTGCTGATTGGTGATTCCCAGTCAATGTCAAAACCGTTCATGTTGTTGTTATTGAGGAAAGTGGCAATGTTCGTTGCAAAGGCTTGCAGGGTTGTCGGGTTGTCAATGATGGTTTGAAGGTCTTGTAAAATTTCATTGGTATAGGCCAGCGTTGCAAATAAAACGATGTCTGGATTCTGCGCTTGCGCATCCGCCACGATCATCGCTAAACCGGCGTTACCGGTATTAATGGTGGGTTGTTGAGGATTGGTCATATCCACCCCAAACCATGCAATATTCAGGTAATCGAGGGTCTCATACACGTTGTTTAGTTTCATAGAGACAAAATTGCTGTTGGGAGAGGCAGCAGAAGTTGCTCCTGTTGGATGTAGCTCTGAATCAATCCAGGCTCCAATAGCTCCATTAAAGTTGTGTTGCGTTGACATACTAATTTCTTTTTTATCGTTGATTCCTACTCGTTAGGTTTTTCGGTTACCACCTCCTGTGAGTTTACTGCACAGGAACAGTCCGTTTTTTAAGGTGGATTCTGCTCCACGTTATCGTAACCATTTCATTTACAGGGTTGTGTGGCTTTAAATTCTTGTTTTGCTCAACGTGCCTCTAAATGAGCATGAGCACATCTTATCCCAGATACACGGCTACGCCTGAACTCATTCTGTGAAGAAGTATATTCTAAAGATTTTAGTGTGACTGACAGATAACTACTTACATGCGTTTGTATAGGACTGTCGCGCTATATAGGGTAACGTAATTTACCCCAAACGAATGGTCCAAAAAATAGTCAAACCTGACTGTTTTTGAAGGGCAGTATTCAGTTTGAGGGGGGGAGTGTGGAGTGGGAGAAGTGCAGTGTGAAGTGTGAAATCAGTATTCAGTGTGAGGATAGAGTGTGAGTAGTTGGTTGAGAAGGGTGTTTGAAGATTGTGTGAAAGGCAAAGGGAGATATCCAAATGGTATGATTGTCTCCATGGGCAACCAGAGGGGACTTTAGACTTTATGTTTGGTTTTATTTTTCATTTGTTTATCGATTATGATGCCTGCAATTAAAATCATTGCTCCCAATGTAAAATAATCCACTACTGTAGGAAAAACAGGGGCATCAGTAACCAATATGCTTCGAACACCCCAAATGCCAACAAACAGTCCTATGATTTTTGGATAGAAGTCAGCTAAGGTTTTCTGTCGGAATAGGTAGTACGTAAAAACTACGACGAGTGCTAAAAAGAACAATGTGACAAATTGCAGAAAGTACTTTCTTCTCAAAATTATTTTGTCTGGGGATACGCTGGTTATATTGAAGTTTGGATGATTTAGTTTAATGGTGATCTGTTCAGGTTGTTTATTGGTCAGTACGCCTGTATATTCTGTTTCCTCTTCAAATTTGAGGTCAAATTCGTATGTATCAAACGGGAACAATTCAGGCGAAGATTCACTAAATGACCACCTTACATTTTGAGGTGGCATCTTTTCGACAATTGCTCCAATGGAGTAACATTCTTGCTTATTTCTCTCATTTTCGTAGATGACTGTAGACCAATCAATTTTGTTTCTTTTATCTGGATTAATTTGGTAAGACCTTAAAACGATATCCGTTACGTAGCAATCATCATCCGAATCTAGAAAACGGCCTTGCTTCTTAAAACCTAAAGATTTTATCCAAATATCACAGGAAAAGCCCACCAACCCAATAGGTTCATTTATCTCGATTTCATATTCAGAAACGGGGTAAGCGAATTCTTCTCCAGGATCATCTTCATCAAAATAAATGGTATGAATGTTATTTCTACTCCTGTTTACATCAACAATGAAGATGGT
Organism: uncultured Chitinophagaceae bacterium; assembly: GCA_964482155.1. Lineage (GTDB taxonomy): Bacteria > Bacteroidota > Bacteroidia > NS11-12g > UBA9320 > UBA987. The sequence continues at coordinate 11,079 of CAYZWM010000014.1, forward strand.
AGTTATCATCAGTGATAAAACACCAAAAAAGATTTTAACTAATTTACTTTTCATTTTCTTAATCATATACAGCCACCATGTATCGTGAGCACGATTTTACATTCCAATCTTGCCAAAGTAATGAAAGCAAAGAGATACTTGAAAAGAACCTCGAAAATCATTCACTTCACATTTTGTTAATTTTTCTTTATTTCCTTTTGATCTTAACTAACCGTAATCTGTAGGGTAGGTAGATAATGGGCGACTTCCGAGTAAGAAAACGTGCTGGAATCCTGATTCAGAAAGTCTAGTCTTTTTGATAATCTGTATCCTTATCCTCAATTGGTAGGACGAAGATATCCAAGCCGTAGGCTGGTCTCAATATTCGACCAGAGAGCGGTGATAATTTTGTGGTACGCTTGTATTAATCTGAGACCGTTTGACTGGCTGATCGATCATAGTTAACTACAATATCTCTGGTGCTTTCACTTTTCCATACTTTTTCAAAACTTGTTTTCATTTCATCAAATAGCCCAGAATTCCCTCTTTCTACAAATAAATGAGTTCCTTGTACGCACTGTTTCCCCCGCCAAAACCATCCAAGAATTAGATTATTGTCTATAAAGTACATTGGAGTAATACCAGGTTCATTGTATACTTTGACTTGAAGTTTTGAGTTTATACTATTTTCTTTACAGAATCTTTTTAATTCCTCTAAGTTGCTTCTGATACTATTAATGGATTCTTTATCGTCAGGGAAGCCTAGTGTTCTGGATCTTGTTCTTGCGTGTTCCGATTCAGGGTCCATAATTAGTATCTTTATTTCGCCGCCATTTTTAATACAGCTGATAAAATTTTTCTCTAATACGATTAAATCTGGTATCCAGGTTTGAAAAATTATCACTTCTCTTTCGGCAACTTTAATTAGTTGTGCAGTTTTGGATGTTGGCATAGCAGGAAATGAATCAACGATACCTGAGCTGTTCAATCGGTTTACAGATTCAAACTCAGTCCTGATTACATCGCTTAACTGGTTTCTAACTTCATTTTGAAATCCTTTTCTAATTAAGTATTGAAATAGTATTGCGACCAAGCTTGCGGGAATTATTGTAGTGCCAATGGTCCTAAAAAGATTTACAAATTTCACATCAACTAATTGTGATTCGCTCAAAAGGATGAGTAAAAAACCAAAGGTCAATAATGCATAAGCGACTGTTATCGTTTTATTTTTCATTTATTGGATATGTAATGTTCATTATTCCCCTCTACAAGGTGTTATAGGTTATTTTTATTAATAATTTCTTAGTTCATGACTTTTATTAATTCTTCTGTCAGCCATAAACAATATTCTGTCGGATTCCTCGAATGGAATTTTCAGGTTCAAGCAAACTTGCCTTAGGTCAGTCAAATATTTAATATAAAGTTCAATCTGATTAATCATATTTTTTTCACTCAAATAGCTGCTCAACTTCAGTTCTTGTTTTTCATAGATAATTCGAAATACTCTCTGGTCAATTATTTGGTAAATTTTAGCATTTCGAAACCTTAGGACAGTAGATGCCATTGCAAGCTGGACGCCTTTTGTTTTGAGCAGCTTTTTAAGAATTCGTTTCGTTTTTTCTAAATCTATTTCTTGTGCTTCAGGTTTGATAGAATTTAACTCTTGTATTAATTTATCATCAAATTGCGCATAACGAGTTACTTTCCAAAGAACTATCTCATTCAATCTGATTTGATCGAAATCCGTTGTACCTGAGTCTAGCTTAGCTGTCAATTCTGGTTGGTAATCAAATTTTTTGTCGCTATCTAATATTTTGAAACCCTTGTCGTAAACAGTTTTATGATTCATATTGTTAATTATCCATCGTGTTTTGATTAAATGGAGCAGCATTCGAGAGGGTGGTTATATTTTAGATATTGTTGGATCCAGTTTCATTCTTCTTCAAAATTAAGGAGTTTATAGTCATCTAGTTCTTGATAGACACTCGATAATTCTGTATTTAATTGGGCGATATATTCAGAACAGATATGGTGGTGTAAATCTTCATTGTCATCATCTAATTCAAAATTAAATTCTCCATTCTTTAGATTTGAAATGAGCTGATTGAATACGCTCTTAACTTCGTTTGGTTTGTCTTCCGTAAGGACAATTTCAAGTGAGTTTTCTCTTAAATTTAAAAGAATAGATGCGCTGCTCTCAGTCCTGTTTATTGTTGCTTTATGAATTTCCATAAATTTTTCCTCTTTCTCCGAAGGCTTCTTTTCCACCTTCAAGTGTTTTCATGCTAATTTCTTTCCAATCAAGATTGTCTTTTGATTCAGCGTTACATTTTAGGTTATTTGAAAAGGGGTTCCCAGAGTAGGTGTAATAACCATTAACATCATGTTCTCGGTAAATAGAATTATAAGGCAAAGTTCGCACGGCAATATTTGCATCATGAGTGGCGATAATGATTTTTTTCCCGCTTTGTGCTAGCTGTTTCAAAATTGGTACTATCACAGTACTGATATAGTCATTTCCTAAGCTCTTTTCAGGCTCATCAATAATGTATATTTCCTTTTCTTCCATAAGTTCATTGTGTAAAAGGACCATTGATGATTCACCAGTTGATGGGGTATAGAATTCGTCATCAATAGAAAAATGTCGATAGAAAAGTAAAAGGTCACTAATGCTATTTATTGTTTCAGAACCATCAATGTTTTTGAATTCAGTAATCTTTTCAAACAACGAGTTAGAATATAAATGTCTAGCTATTATTTTTAACTTATCAGCAGCATGTTTTTGAGGGTTTTTGTTCACGTTCTTTATTGGCTGATAATTACTGTTCACAAATGAACCGTTCTGAATTACAAGATTTGTTTGACAATACATATGTCCTTTCTCACCAAGGTCACCAACATAAACGGTATGAGTTTCTAAGGATTCTGAAATACAATTAACTATTTTATTAATATCAAGTTCGATTTTAACCCTATTGCTCGCGTATTCACGAAAGCCGGTTACAATAGGTTTTTGAGGTTGTCCGGTCTTTTTGGAAATCTCTTCCACAAAAACTTCAATAATTTGATTGAAAAGAGATATACTCCTTAAATCGATAAATTTATTCTGAGATTCAGATTTAAGCTTGCCGCTTATTTTTTTTAGAATAGTTTTCAGCTCATTGATCAATTCGTCCCCAACAATTTCTTGCAAAATGTCCACAGAATTAATGTATCCAATGAAATTTTCAAATTCGTCAAACATTGAACGCATGTCTCGAAAGTCCCTTTCATGTGAAGATTCGTCTTGTTGCGTATAGTTTTTAATTTTAAGGTATCTTGATATTCTGTTAGTTTCTTCTACCGAATAATATCTGAGGTAAGAACTTAAACTTGTTACATTTTTTTCACTAACACTTCTTATTCTCCGAAACTCTTCTGAACAATTACTGATGTCAAATGATTCAGTTTCATTATCATAAGAGTTACCTTTTAAGTCAAATATTTCTTCAAGATTTTTCGAATTTGATTCGTAAACCTTATTTTCAAAACCTCGGTCATTATAGTGTTTTGATATCGCTTTTAGAATTTCACTCTTCCCAGTTCCTTTTGAGCCGAAAAGAATATTTATATCATTGAAAATTTCCAAGTCAATCAATTCAACTACACCAAATACATTCAATTGAAGACTTTCTTTGGTTTTTTTGTCTAGAATTGTGTTGATAGTTACATTGTCTTTCTCAAGAAGTAGACAAAACTGTTCAAAAGATTCAACTGGTAATCTAAGATCTGGTAATGCTTTAGATTTTTCGTGATAGTCATTCCAATTTTGTACATCAGAGCCATAAATTGAATTGTGTCCATGACTTATATAAATACCGGCGGAAATGGAATTAGTTGCTTCTTTTAGGACTCTTTTTTTGTTAGAAACAAGACTAACAAGTTTGTCAACATCTTCATCAAGTAGATTTGGTTTTTTGCCATAATAATGTGCAATAAATATTGTGTCATAAGGTTCGAAACTACTAACGGTTTCTTCTAAAGAAATCTTAAAGTTATCCGGGGTTTTTCGATTAAGTAGTTCATCAATTTTTTGACTGAATTTTAGTACATTATTTGGGTTTGATATTACTATTAAATGTGCCCTTCTTCCATCTTCAATAATATCTAACTCAATTCCTGGCCAAATTTGGCAAACATCTTTTACCTTTTCTCTTATTTGTTGATATTGTATGTGGTCAAAATGGTTATGGTTGGTAATTGCTAGTATTTTGACATCTGTTAGTCTAATTATTTCATCAAATCTATCTACATCAATATTTCGATATTCAGAATCTCCTTCTTTACATTTTTTAGTATGAACATGAATATCAATTTTCATTTAGTATCTCGATTTTCCTAATTACCTCTTACAATTGTACGAATGAGTTATGGTTGATATACATTTTGTCTTTAACTCGTTCTTCGAAGTAAGATTCTTCAGAGAAGCAAAAGTGATCGCACAACCATCAAATTATCGCACCGTAATCTACCTCAAACCTCCAACCCAAAAAATAGTCACATCTAACTATATTTTGACTTTATGGATTCTGTGTAGGTGTATAGAAATGTTATGAAGATTTAGATATTTTCCCGTAAATGTTGCTTTTCCTTAATCGAAATACTCAAAAGCAAACCAATCAACAAACCACAAAGCAGGCCCCCTACATGGGCAGCATTGTCGATACCACCAAAGATGCCCATAAGAATGCTGGATCCGACATAAAAAGCAGAAAATGCCCAGGTCCAACGCAACTCGTCGCGCGGGAACACCTTGGTCAGGCTAAACGCAATGATTAACCCGTACCAACCAAAAATGGCACCCGATGCCCCGACACTAAGGGTGTTGTCGTGCCAATACACACTGGCCAAACCGGCTACCACACCGCAGAAGAGGTAAATTAGGAGTAAACGACGCCAGTCGACGATGTCTTTTAACATAATTCCGGCTAAGACTAAACCAAAGAGGTTGGAGGCGATGTGCATCAACCCACCGTGGATAAACATAGACGTAATCAGCCGCCAGTATTCCCCGTTTAGAAACTCCTGTCGTCGATTGCCGCCAATGTCGAGTAAATCGTTGAACGACGGTGAAAATAGGTTGATTCCGGCCAACATCATGGCTAAAAAGACCAGAAGATTCACCCAAACCAGGATGGCAATTTCTCGGTGTTCGCCTACTGGGTTTAAATACGCCATCATAGCACTGAGATCGTCGTCTTCTACCGGTTTGCCTTCTTTATAAAACGCCAGGCCATCTGGGTCGATTGGTGCGAAAATCAAAAGGATAAGGAATAATAACGATCCCATTTCATAGATTCCAATAAACCAATGGTATGATTCGGTAGCGCGCTCTTCAAACGCCTCCGATTGAGGAATAAGAACGACCTGTTCGGTGATGGGAAGTTCCGGACGAAACGTAGCAATAGCGTTTAAGAAGCCGTCCAGATCATCGGAAATGTTGACTTTTTCGAAATACGTAACGCGGTGAAAATCATAGCGTTCAAAAGAATCCATTGCGTGTTTGATAAACGTATCGTAAGCCTCTTGTTTAAATTGTTTGGTAGAGCGATTATTTATTCGTTTTCTGAACTTGAGTCCGTACCAAAACTCCGATGAATCGGTTTCAAACGGACAGGAGAGGAAGAGGGCATAGTTCAGGCTTTCGTTGTTACGACCCGTTATACGCGACGTGGTATACGGCAGTCTCCCGTACGCATTAACCGAAAAGGAGTCTATCGTAAAGAACTTTTCGTTAATGTGGGCTTTGACATCCGATACCTCAGTTACAGGGATAAGATCAAAGGCGGATTTGGCGATGTAGTGCTGTGCGGTTGTGGTGCCCAATAACGTTGTACCCGCCGCCAACAGCAAATAAAAGAAATGACCGTTTCTTGGCCTACCCTTAATGATCTTTATTCGGCGCCGCAAAACCAACACCACAGGAAACCAACAAAAAAGCAAAGGCAGCCAGATGTTATAGACCTCGTCTTTAAGCGGAATCCAATGAAAATGGATGTCGACGATCCAACGCAATGCACTGTATCCTGCTATCGTACCGAGCGATACCAGCAAATAGGGTAGGAGGATATGTCGTATTTTGATCGCCAGGTTTTTCATTAGACGGAAACGCTTGATCGAATCAATTTCGACAGCTCGTCTAAATCCACGTCAATTTTATGTTTGGGAATGATTACCGCCGACAAAGCTGTATCGAATAGGAAATAGTACTGGTCCGTTTCCTCAAGCCGTTTAATTCCACCCCATTTGATTTTCTGCTCCGATTGAGGTAGAACAAGATGGATATGCTCCTGAGTCAATTCCAACTCATGCGGGCCTAATAAACTCGAATTGTCACCACCTTTTAAGTGTTTTAGAATGCGCTTTGTAAACCGCCTATCCATCCGTTTGGTGTACGTCAGTAAAAAGACCGTGATATAGACGGCATAAATCAACCACGGGATAGGGTCGTGAGTGCCGTACATAATATTGACAATGAGGGCTAGCGCAACAGGTACGATAAATTTTGAGATCAGACGAGATCGTTTTATTCGTGGGTTGGTATTCGAGTAAAATCGTTGGTATGCCAGCCAATCGTCCAGGTCAAAGTCAAAGCTAAATTTCATGTGTTTTTGGATTGTTTTAAGGGCCAATCGGCTTGTCAAAAATACTGAAATCTATGGCTTGATCAAATCTAGGGAGTTGGTGATCTAAGTTGGTTTTTTTACTTTGCGTCAAATTGGAAATATGAGCAACGTAATCGTTTTGGGTGCAGGTATGGTGGGAAGTGCGATTGCCCTCGATTTGGTGAAAAAACATCAAGTATGTCTTACCGATGTAAGCTCTACCGTGTTGAACCACGTAACCCAAAAAGATAAACGATTAACAAGCCAACCGGTAGACGTGACCGACATCAGCGAATTGCAGAAGAGCATTCAGCCCTATGATTTGGTGGTTTGCGCCGTTCCTGGGTTTTTAGGCTACCAGACTCTCAAAGCCATCATAAACGCAGGCAAAAACGTCGTAGACATCTCCTTCTTTCCGGAAAATGCCCTTGAATTGGATGCGTTGGCAAAAGAAAAGGGAGTGACGGCCATTGTGGATTGCGGAGTGGCTCCAGGCATGGGCAATGTGATTTTGGGGTACTACAACGAGAAAATGAAACTCACCGACTTCGAATGTTTGGTCGGCGGTTTGCCAAAGGAAAAGAAGTGGCCGTTTAAGTACAAAGCGCCGTTTTCGCCCATAGACGTAATTGAAGAATATACCCGACCTGCACGATATGTCGAAGAGGGGGAACTGGTGGTACGCGAAGCACTAACCGATGTAGAAGAAGTTGAATTTGACCGAGTAGGAACGCTGGAATCGTTTAATTCGGACGGACTACGATCCATTATCTATACCATGCCACATATACGCAACCGAAAGGAAAAAACCCTGCGTTATCCCGGCCATGTAGAATACATTCGGGTTTTAAAAGAAAGTGGATTTTTTGATACCGATAAAATGGACATTAACGGCCAATCCATTTCGCCGTTAGACATGACGTGCCAGGTCTTGTTTAAGGAATGGAAGCTCGGAGAGACCGAAGAAGAGATTACCGTCATGCGCATTACGTTAATAGGGGAGAATGCCTCTGGGCAAACCGAGAAGGTAGTGTATGAGTTGTTTGACGAATATGATGTGGCAACCCAAACCTCGTCCATGGCTCGAACGACAGGGTATACCGCGACAGCGGCAGTAGCTCTTGTGTTGGAGGGGATTTTTACTGAACAAGGCGTATTCCCACCCGAATTAGTGGGTAGGCACGAAGCCTGTTTTCAGTATTTTATGGATCACCTGGAAGAACGTAACGTGACCTACGTCAAAACGTCGTATGTTCAGGAAGGGGCCTAAAGGCCTAACAGCCCATAGGAATCTCAAAGGTTAGGGTTTTTTCTTCGACGTCATCAGAGTCGGTATACTCAATGATAAATTTTAGAAAGATTTTACTCGTACCTACACCGCTCGGATACTCCGTTGGGCTTTTGAGGTTGGCCATTTTACGTGCCCATTCTTTGCCGCAATGTTCGAGTATGGCGGCATGCAATTCGTCCATGTCAATAGGAAGAAACGTCTGCCAATCTTCTGGTGTGTATTTATCCGTTTTAAAATGATTACCGACAATGGCAAGCTCCTTCCAGTCCGAATAATAGTGTTTCCATTGGGTTAGATCGCAATGTGGACCTTCGTCCATCAGCGTAATGCTGTTTTCAAATCGCTGGTATACCTTAATGCTCTTAGTCGGTTTATCCATTGGACCAATAACGATGTTTCTCGCCTCAATGGTTTCACCTAATTCGAGAGACATAAAGAACGTATCGGTTCTCATTTCAGAACCCCCTTCCCACACGTCAAAACTGTCGATGTAGATGTGCAATCCACCTATGCTCACGTGGTATTGATTCGCAGTGTCCCAATTTATTCTGGCGTCAGGTACAGGTTCAGCAGGTACGGAATCCAGTTCTACAGCGGGTTGTGCATCTGCACTGCTATCCACTTGAGATGTGTCATTGGCCTCGTTTGTGTTGGATGGTTGGCAAGCGAATAGAAATAAACTTGCGAATAAAAGGGTATTGATTTTCATGGATTCAAAGATAGAAAAGATCGGGAAATCAGAATTGAGTTTGGGGAAACAGTATTGAGTGTGGGTGTGAGCACGAAAGATTCTCGATACATCCAGACCGAAGCGTCTGTGGCACTCGAATTGACATTGGGGGAAATTGAGTTAATGGTGTACTCGGTGAAAAGCATATTTTACTTTTTTGTCAGTTCGAGATACCTAAGCACTTCGATGTTGATAAAACAAAATTTGTCAGTTCGACTTGTAGAGACAGCATCGTCTGTAGTGATCGAGCATAGCGAGATTGTATCGAGAATCGATTCTCCTGCGTCGAATGTCAGGATAAATTAGGTGTGAGTTCCAGTTTGAGTGCCGCAGACGATTCTCCTGCGTCGAATGTCTGGATGTATCGAGAACCTAACGAAGAAAACGGTGAATAGCCTCGTTGGCATTGTCCTGATACGCCGGATTACTCAATGACGGGAAGAACGAAGTCTGCTCTACAATAGGACCGGTAAGAACGTTTTCCTTGCTTGCGTAAAATGTGCCACTTTTTAACGATATATCGTTGATTCCATCGACAAATCGTTTGGATCCTGTTTCTAATTTATGCGCCATTCCCATCATCGGCATAAAGATTGGCATGGCAATGTATTTGAACATAAAGCGCTTAAGCGGAGGAAGGTTGTCCATCACAGCCGTCCCTTGTGTACCACCCGGGCTCATACTAATAAATCGAATGTTGGGATATTTACGGGCTATCGACGACATCCATAACGTCGCTAAGTACTTCGTATACCCATACGCTTCCATCGGATCCATCGGATTGTCAAAGAAGGAACCGTCTACAACAGCAGCAAACTCATCAACCGAAGAGTCTTTGAATTCAGGCTGCTTCATGCCCATTTTCTTGACTCCACGAGCTGCTTCTGAGCTGGCATAAAGCGCTACGTTTCTTAATTTATCTGTTTTGAGCAATTCGTCAACCAGGGCTACATGTCCCAACACATTGGTAGCAAACAACAGTGTGGCGCCGTCTTTGGTCAATTTCCCCGGACTTTTTCCACCCATACCCCCTGCATTCATAATCAAGGCATCAATGGGTTCGTCAAGTTTAGCCACTGCAGATCGCACCGATTCTGGGTCGGAGACATCTATGAGCAAAATTTCGAAGATGGATCGGTTGGTCGTTTCTTCCAGTGACTTTTTAGCCGCCAATGCGCGTTCCATATTTCGACAGCCCAGGTAGATTTTTTCCGTTTCGTTAAGCAATGCCAATTGGCGAGCTGTGTCTTTTCCAATGCCTCCGTTGGCTCCTGTAATTAAAATTCGTTTGTTCATAATACTGTTGTTGTGACCACTCGTAGCAGCCCATTAAGATATGGATTTATTTCGTGATTGGCATAAGACCTCCGTGATCAGAAATGATGACTGTACTTATGTGTCCTGACATACGTCGGTTTTTATTAAAAAACTTTTGTGCTTTTTTCTACAGCAAAGTAAGAGACCCATCATCGCATCGATTTGTCTATTTGGTTCAACTATTTAGACGTTTGGTTCAGAGAAAAGAAGGAATCTGAGCTGCTAAGGATTTTCGATACATCGAATGTCTGGATAATCGCTGTTAGTTTGGGTGTGGGTTAGAGTGTGGGTTAGAGTGTGGTGTGGTGAGCCCTACAACGTTCCTTTAAGTTTATTCATCAGTGCAATAGCTTCGGGATCACCAATTTTAACGGCAATCTCTAAATGCTTCATTCCTAAAGTGGGTTTGTCACTTTCTATAAGGAATTTAGCATAGTGAAAGTCAAGTAAATCAACTGTATCCGTTATCGAACCAAACGCCAACTGAAACGACTCTTCGGCTTTCTCATATTCTCCTCTTTTGAAATGATACAACCCCAGGTTTCGATACGAATAGGCGTGATCGTTGTTGTCCAATTTTAATGCTTTTTCGAGGTAGGTTTTTCCTTCTTCCAGCTCTCCAGTCATGATTAGTGCATAACCCAAATTGTCATGGGCATAAGCATTACCTGGTTCAAGTTTGATCGCTTTGTGGAAGTTTGAAATTCCTTTTTCGTATTCACCGAGTCTGAGTTGGTGGTATCCAAGGTTGTTGTAGACCGACGAAGTGAACCTAATCTCTTCCGTTAGTGGAAGTACCTGGGCGATGGTAGAGGAGGCTGATTTAAATTGATGCCTTTTATATTCCAGTTCAGACTGTGCAAATAAATTGTCTATGCGTATTTCCGTTTTATCGAATAATTTATTTGGCGATTCCTTGAGGTATTCGAGAGATGCTTCAAACTGCTGCTTGATTTCATTTGGGATTTCCGTTGCCCAGGTATGATTGTCTTCAACGAATAACTTCGAAAAAGTAGCCAAGGCATAGGCCATAACAGGTGGTGGCATTTCGGAGACATACGACCATGTCGTTACCCATTCTCCTTGCATTTCACTTCCAACATTTCGAAGGTTTTGCGATAACAAAACACCAAAACCAAAATATACGGCTGCCAAATAGACAAATAGGTTTGCATCTTCACCTGTGTCGTAGTCTAATTTGCTTTCGGTAAGTCGGATATTAATAAACTCGTGTATTAAGCTGTTTATTAGTCTGTTAGGGTGTTTGAATAACGTTTTGGCAAGGTGAATTTTGTAACCGTTACTTAAAAACTCGGTTTCAGTGTCCGAAGAATTGCCATCAAAGTGGTAAGGTGTTTTTGTACCATCACGAATGTCTTCAACTATTACAAAATCAATTTTATCCGGTCGTAAATTGAGCAATTCGCAAAAGTCCGTAATCAACGCGGGAATTTCGATTCTCTTGTGTTTAGACGTCGCAGGAAAATGGAATTCGTTGAATTCAATGTGACATTGACGTTTTACTGGATAACCATAGATGCTTACAAGCCAGTTGAAATTGTCCTCAACCCAATCGCGATCAGCCAGAGTAATCTGAAGTTTGTTTTTTCTTTTTTTGCGTTGAAATAGTTTCATGGTTGGGCAACCAATTTAACGGATTTAAACGCAGCATTGCAATCGGGGACCATTTTAATGTAAGGCGTATAACTGTTAAGCTCCAAAAATCAATAAAACTACTTGTTGATATTGGGGTTAGTGTCGATTTGTAGGTTCCCGTTTTCGTATCTCAAATCATACGCAATCCCACTATTCGCAATGGTAATATCAAAAGGTTCAGGTACAATTTTTTGCCTAGTTGGGAACCATTCGTCCTTGATTAAATAATTCGGGATTAGGAACAACGCTTCTTGGGATCCGTTGGTGCCAAACCGGTCTAAATCTCCCTTCCAAAATTGGGTTTTAAGATGGGTTTCGAGCCAGTTGTTCATCTCCTTCACATCAGTTGTCGGCATTCCGATCTCGTTTACACTGAGAACATGAGAAACGTCGAACGGCGAATCGCTTTTGTTGTTGAGGTCATATCGTACAATAAACTCAGCAATATTGCCACTGGCATCGTGAAAATAGAATGAATCGGCATTCCAGTTTTCAAATCGATGGGTCTTTCGACCATCAGCATCAGAAATCACGTCAATCCGTTTTTCCATCCATTCGAGTGCTTCCAGTAATTGGTTGGAGGGGATTAAAAAACAATAATGGTAAAGATGAGAAGTTTCCGATTTAGAAAACGACAATTCGCTCCAACCAACTTTTACCGTAAACGAGTCTTCGCGTTCTTCAATCAGTTCGAAACCCAGGGTTTCGCAGTAAAACGTCTTTTCTGATTCCAATTGGTTGGTATACAGATGTAGCTTTTTGATTTTCATTTGTATAATTCCCTTGTCAAATGCCCCTTAATTTACTTTTTTAAATATAAAATAATCGGCTCGACTATCATACACATTATTGACTGCCATAAACTCAATAGAATCTCCTAAAGCTCTACCATTAATGAAGGAAGAATACGTTAGGAAGGTCAATAGTCCCAGGGTTGTATCCGGTTTAAAGTCTTCCAGATTGTGTGGTGTGACCTTACTTTTAGTAAGCTCATATTTGTCTAAGTCGAAGGACATTATTCCACTACTGTCTATCTCCAGAATACTTTGCGATCTATAATAAAAGGTATCCTTCTCATTCTCGTATTCAACAAACCACCATCCATAAAGAGTAACCTGATTTTTATGAATTTTAAGGAAAAAGTTGGATGCAGAAGAACTGTCCGAACTTTGATAAATTTCAACGCTCTGGATACCATCTGATGATTCACTGGTTCCTCCATCTTCCGTATTTTCCTTGTTCTGGCAGGAAAATAAGAGGGGAAGTAGAAATAGATAATAGTGTATTTTCATTTCTTATTTGGTTGGTTCAAACTCTACATCGTTAATTTTTTCAAATATAAATTTATCAAATCGGCCCGAATAGCTGTGTTTTACAGCTCCAAATTCAATGGAATCTCCGGAGGATTTAATATAAGAGAAGGACGAATGATGAATAAATAAGATCGAATAGTTTGAATGTCCCAGAGTTGTATCCGGTTTAAATTCATCCATATTGTATGGTGTGACTTTCCTTTTGGTAAGCTCATATTGGTCTAGGTGTAAGCTCATTAAGATTCCGTTACTGTCCTTATCCTGTTTACATTGTGCTCGATAGTATATGGTATCCTTCTCATTCTCCAAAGGAACATCCCATCCATACATCGTAGCCTGGTCTTGATCAATTTTAAGGATAAAGTCAGCCTGAAAAGAACGGTCCGTACTTCGATAAATTTCAACGCTTTGAATACCATCTGATGATTCACTGGTTCCAACATCTTCCGTATTTTCCTTATTCTGGCAGGAAAATAGGAGGGGAAGTAGAATTAGATAATAGGGTATTTTCATTTCGTATTTGGTTGGTTCAAAACATCAGTCATATAATAGAATCTATGATCCTATGTGGCTCGGAATAAACAGTAGGGAATCTACGCATAGTTATCTAAAAGTCTAAACATCAAAGCATCCAAAAGTCTCCAAGTCTAAACATCTCAAAATCAAAACATCTATTTCGCTTTTATCCTCAGCTCAAGTGCCCGTTCAACTCCTTTTTTAGCCGGATTCCGAAGTGCATGGCGAATCACCCATTTCAGTTCAGTCGAAGCTCCGTTCAACCAATTCGAACACAGGTCAAGAGCCAAAGTCAGGTGGTCTTTCGCAATGTCTCCAACATGATTGGCTACGCTTCTTCTTACGTATAAATCGACATCGTTTTTCAAGTGTTCTAAAATGGGAAGACAGGGGCCCGGGTCTTTTACAAAGGAATCGATCTTCGTAGCCCACGGCAGTCTGGGTCGAGTGCCTTCTGAGCAAAGTCGTCGTACATGAGGGTCGTCATCCGTCATCCATTGGGTTAAGACCTCCATGGTTCGATCCTGATCGTTGATGATAAACGGTCGAATGGAAAACTCACACGAAAATCGCTTCGTTAATGCGTATTGCGCCTTCATCGATAGTTCGAACGGATCAACACCGTCGTTAAATTGAGATTTTACCCCATATTTAGCGATGTAGTTGCAATGAGGCATGTAAAACAGAACTGCGAGTCCATTGCCCTCGGTCTGGTCTAATGCAGGTGTAAGCGACTTCAATATAATTTCTACGGCCTCCGAATATCGTTGCGGTAAATAGGTGCGCATGCTCTCCGCAATGTGTTTGCCTCTCTCCGTTATGCTCAACGGTTCAATGCCGTTCATCGCGTCGTTTCGGAAAGCTGTCTTGTCGAACGGTGGATAAACAGTCTGTAGGTTTTCGCCCAATTGATAAACCGCATCACGGTCTAAGATCAGTTTTAAGGGGTTGCCTTTCTGAATGGAATTTGGCGCATCGGGTATTTTAAGAATCGACATATATGGCATAAAATTACCCTATTTCTTTATACCAATCTGATATTCCCTCGCCAATTTCGTGTGGATAGTCTTCTTGTATAAAGTGCAGTCCTTTACCCAGATCAATCGAGGTTAAATTTTTCATGTTGTCCTTAATAATCTTGACATCCTTTTCTTTAATAGCCACACCTGGGGAAACATAAAAGAAGAGTTTCGGAATTTCGGTGACGTACAGCCATTCGTTCCACGAAGCAACGGCTTGGGCTATGTCTTTCGGCTTGCCGCCAAATGGAACATCGCGTGGCCAGGCAAGAAGTGGTTTTCTGCTTTTGCGAGTCGGGTAGGGGGCTGCATAGTATTTTTTCTCTTCATCCGTAAGGTCTCTCAAAATCATATCTGGCAGCATTTTTTTGATGAACATGTTTACGGTTTGTACCATAAATGGACCAAAAATTGGGTTTCGAATCATCTTAAGCGCCATTTTTATGGATGCAGGCATGTCAAATAACGTTGGGGCGTTGTACATAGCCTCCATAAAGGCAATTGCCTTGATATTATCTCGATTTAAATTGGCATAATGAAATCCCAGACCCGACCCCCAGTCGTGTAAAACAAGGGTGACGTTTTTAAGTCCCAGTTTCTTTATAAATCCGTCTAAATAGTCATACGTCGTATGGAAACCATAAGTGATATCGGGTTGGTCCGATTTTCCCATTCCAATTAAATCAGGCGCAATGCACCGTCCCTGATTGGATAAATGAGGGATTACGTTTCGCCATAGATACGATGAAGTTGGGTTGCCATGAAGAAATAATATCGGATCTCCTTCGCCTTCTTCTATGTAATGGATTTTGCTTCCATTGACTTCTACATACTCCGATTTGAACGGAAATTCGGCTGAGATTGCTGCTTTAGTGTTCATTTTCTGTTTTTGTTACATCAGTTAGATGCATAAAATGGATAGGTGTTACAAAACCAGGAAGTCGATCGACGTCCTGCGCTTGCCAATCCGTTAAAAGTCTATATGTTAAACAAGTTCTTGATCGTTTCGTCTCGAATTATTTTGGTGACAATTGTATCTGCGTCGAACTCTGATTTACTGGGATGCGTTCGATAAATCTCAATGTATTTCTGGTCTATCACCTCCCTCATTGCATCCTGATTTTGGGAAACAAAGTCACCAATTTTTTTGGTGTACGACGGTTTGAAAATTAAATTATCCGCGCTTATAGCACCCATTTTTAATGCAGACTTTGCCTTTTTTGTGCATCGACACGGATTCGATTTATTGATTAAACCGCAGCGATACTCCATGTAGTTGTGTAGTTCTTTTCGAGCTCGTGATAATTTGACCCGAAAATTCTGTTTCGATATGCCAAATATTTCTGCTCCGAGGTTGTGGTCAATACCAAAGGCATCTCCCAACAAATAGATCAGGCGTTGTTCCCTATCCAAACATATAAGCATGGCCGAGGTACATCTGAACTTAACTTCTCGCGAATAATCTTTTAATTCCAACTCCTCTTCTGGAGTTAACGAAGGGTCTGGAACAGCATTAAGTTGCTTGTCATGAGCTTCAAAATTGGGAAAAACATCTTCCTTACCTTTTCTTTTTGTTTGTAAAAACTCATTAACCACAATGCGGTATAACCAGGTTCTAAATGAGCTTTTGCGTTTAAAAGTCGATAATTTGGTAATGACTTTGATCAGTACTTCCTGGGTCAAATCCAATGCATCGTCTGTGCTGTGCGTCATTTTCCATGCTACGTTGTATATAAACGCCTGATGAATACTCACCAGCTTATCCAATGCCTTTGAATCACCCTCCAAAACACGGTCGACAAGAGACAAATTCTCTTCTTCTGAATACTGATTGGTTAACGGGTTTTTCATAAAATACCTTTTATAGTAAGATGCAAAAATGCATGAGGTGTTACAAAACGAACATGGGGTGATACAGCCATCAACGTTATAAACTAAGGCAAGGTGGCCTCAAACACGGTTAACGTCTCCATATATCGATCGCCCACTTTTTCATAGGCACCCGGAAATTTTTCTATGTTCTGCATAAAAATAGGGTCTTCAAAATAATACTCCCGAAACGGACCTTTATTTTTTCCGACAATGCGCACAGTCATGCCCCATTCGTTCATTAGGTTGATACTTCGATTAACATCAGCCATGCTCGATTGAACAAAAATCAATCTGCCACCCGGTTTGACCAGCTTGTGCGCATCGTTTATCAAGGTGTCTATAAAGTATCTGTAATATCGTTTGCCTGACTTGGTAAACGGCGGATTGGTAATGAGAACATCAAATGGCCCTGTGTTAATATGTGTCCAGTCAGCAACCACGTAATCCACGGGTAGGTCAATGTGGTTTTTCCCTAAATTGTGACGTGTATTGTCCAATACGGACTGGTTGAGTTCGGTGACAGTCAGCTTCTTTGGTTTTTTTTGAGCAATGAGAATGGTATGGTTTCCACATCCACTGCCTAATTCCAATACGTCAGCATCCTTAAACTCCAGGTCGAGAATCATATTTCCCAAATGCATTCCGTGAGGGGTCGGGTTCCATACCCCTTCTGGGACGTCAAGATTGACGGTTACCTTGCCAAATTTTAATGTAAGTTTCTGTGGATATAAGTTGCTTCCCTCGTTCATACGTTTTAATTTGAAATAGTGGCGTTTGTTCCAAATATAAAAATAATAATTTTCCGAGAGATCAAAGAACACACTTAGACCATGGTGTGATACACATTTTGTATATCATCATCGTCGTCCATCTTGTTCAATAATTTTTCTACGTCAGCTTCTTGTTCTTCGGTTAGGGATTTGGTCACATTGGGGATGCGTTCAAAGCCCGAAGAAAGAATTTCTCTGTTTTGATCTTCCAACGCTTTTTGTAGACTTCCAAAACTCACAAAGTCTCCGTAAATCATCACACCATCGTCTTCGGCAAACACTTCTTCTGCTCCGTGATCGATCAGTTCAAATTCCAATTCCTCCAAATCCATGTCGGGAGTTGCAATTTTAAAATGGCATTTGCGATCAAACATAAACTCAACCGATCCGGATTTACCCAAACTGCCGTTATACTTGGTAAAGTAGCTTCTAATATTGGCGACGGTTCGATTGTTATTATCCGATGCGGCCTCCACAAAAATGGCTATACCATGGGGAGCATACCCTTCAAACATGACTTCTTTATAATCGGCGGTGTCTTTGGATATAGCTTTTTTGATGGCGCGTTCGACAATGTCCTTAGGCATGTTGGCGGCCTTGGCATTTTGAATAACCGCTCTTAGCTTTGAGTTGCTTTCCGGGTCAGGGCCTCCTGACTTTATAGCCATTACAATATCTTTCCCTATTCGGGTAAACGTTTTGGCCATTTGACCCCAACGCTTCATTTTGCGTTCTTTCCGAAATTCAAAAGCTCTTCCCATATTGTGTTCGTTGAATGCCTAAACAAGGCATATGACTTATTA
>CAYZWM010000015.1:0-28605 GCA_964482155.1 uncultured Chitinophagaceae bacterium
CAATTAATTGGGCATAAAAAAAAGGGCTTTCAATTGAAAGCCCTTTTTTTTATATCAGTTCTTATTATCTAATCTTGTTAAGATCAATTCTTCTACTTGGATACTCCGTATCTTCTGGAGCAGAACCTTCCGTATTAAGGCTGAATCGGTCTCTAGGAATGTTGTAATTCGCATTTAGGTAGTCAATAATTGCATTAGCTCGTTTGAATGCAATTTGTGAACCTGACTTACTTCGCACTGCATATCCAGCTGCCATAACTTTCAAGTCAGGACACGCTTTCATTTTTTCAGCAACACTATATAAAGTACCATAAAATTCTGGTTTGATTTTAGAGCTTCCGTTGTCAAAAACAATTGCAGGAAGAATAATGTCATCACAATCACAACATGCGTTACCTACTTTAACTGCGCTTCCCGTTCTTGGGTTAACAAGCACACCCGCTTGGGTCTTGGTGTCTTCATCTCTATAATCTGGTACATTGTCGTTATCAATATCAATCATGATACCGTCTGCATCTACGATAGAACCTCTTTCTGAGTATGGCTCAGCATCTTTATAATCTGGAATACCGTCCATGTCAATGTCAGCGGCTTCTCCACTTCCCCAAACCCAGGCACCTTTCTCCGTGTCAGGTTCTTTGTCGAAGTAATCTGCAACACCGTCATCGTCCGTATCCAAAAGTAATAAGTTTACTTTCTCTTTAATTTCTTCAAGAGAATCCAATGTAGTATATATAGACTCAACTGGGTTTAACCAGTCATAGTGATCATTGATACCATCTTTACCACCCAATTTGATACTTGCTTGAATACTGAGTAATCCATAAAAGTCAAACACGCGGTTTCTCCACAATGGGAATGAGAATCCATCAATATTGTCAGAACGCGTATAGTGGTTTTTGTATTCAATTCCAAGATCTAACCATTCTCCAAGGTCTCGTTTTACACCTACTCCAAAAGGAATGGTAAAGTTGTTCCCTTTGTAATTTGAAATGGCATTGGTAAAGTTACCGTTACGATCATATTCAGGTGTATAGTAATCCGTTCCCCAAAAATCAAATGCTTTCTCAGCGTCAGCAGTTGTTTCGTATTGACCTTTTACGTCACTCCATAATACACCAAATCCTGTAAACAAAAACATTTGCCATTTTCGCAAAGGTCTAAGGAATGAAATATTTCCAAGAGTAAAATGTGTTGTAACGTTAATGTCTTTGAAACTGTTCTTAAAGAAATATGAATCTTCTGTAGGGGCTTGGTTACCCTCATTAAACACATCTACGTTATCTGGGTTGTCTCCAAATCTGTGATTCCCACCATTACCACTGATGTCTTGCTCTAATCGAGAACCGTTAAGTGTTCCAATATTGCCGTTAAGTTTAAGTCCGAAAGACTGGCCAACGGAGTACTTAACATGAGCACCGAAAGCAAATCCAGGACGAAAATCATCCGCATCACTCATCGTGTGTGTAGGGCTAAGTTGTAACCCAACAGACCATCTTTTAGCAGGCCTAAATTTCTCGAAGTAATTGGTAATTTGTGCCGAAGCAACATGGCTGCCGAACATCGCCAGCATAAGCAAAGTAGTTTTTAAACTTTTCATTTTCATTTCAATCTATAACCGAAGTGTATGTAGTTATTACAACAAAAATAGTCCAGAATAGCCCAAATCACAAATTAATTACTTGATTAGTAGCACTATTTCCCTACTATCGGTGAAAATGATGTAGTCATTTTTGAACAGTAATAAGGCCATTTTCGCTTCGTCAATAGAAGATATTATATCCTTTTTTCGCTCCTGAATGTAGTCTTCAGTCCAAAGTTTTGATTGAATCTTTCCAACGCGATTGTACGATGGGTTCGTACGAAGGTCTTCAAAAAAGAGGCGTTTTGTCTGTGATTTTAGAGCCTCTATGGTTAGTGAAACTTGCTTTCGAACCTTGGTTAAACGGCCTTTTTCGGCTTCTTCAAGAAAAGTAATGAGATTACTTGTTTCGTCCTCAATACGTTGAATCTGACTGTTGACCAGGTTATGTTGAGAGTTTGACGTTTGGACAAAAAAATGGCCGAACCGTTCTTTGTTGTAAAACAAGACTTCTGGTGGGATGTTTTCCTTGTCCAGGACTTCCATATTTTTAGAAGACGAAAAGAAAACAGACTTTCTAATAATTAACCTGGGGTATATAATATCATTACTGCTCATGGATTGCTCCAGTTCAAGCCAATACATAAATTCACCTCCACCACATACATACGCCAAATTTGGCAATATGGTTTGTTGGTATAAAGGCCTGATTAATGCATTTGGACTAAAAATTTCAGGAGATTTAGACAGTAAATCATTGATTTGATCAAAACTATACGTTGCACTGCCATCGATCAATTGAAACGTATCACCCTTTTTTTCAATACGTTTTCTTTCCAAATCAGACACTAAAAAGTAGTTGATTGGACGCGTATTGATCGGAGGTTTAATCTTGTTTTTTTTGAGAATATCAATCGACTTTTTGATCGCATCTGAGTTTGAGTGATCAAACAAGTCTTTTTTTATGTTCTCGGTGAGGTGCGATTTAAGAAACCTTGAATCCGGGTCAAGAATCACAATGCCGGTCTCACCGAAAAAATTGTGAAGAATTAAACGGGTGGCATCTGCAAAAGTGGAACACGAAGAGTAAGCGTTTTCGCATATATCAAGGAAACGAATATTGTCTGGTGTCGCATCGATTCGTTGTCTAGCCAACGCGACAATGGGTAACAAACTGGCTGGATTAAGCCTTCCAACTGGTCCGGTTGAATCAATGTCCCATGTATAGGTCTCGTTATACAGTTTGGCAGATTTGATTTCATCAAAGTCGTGGTCTTCCGTTGCCATCCAAAATATCGGGATCGCATTGAATTCAGTCAGTTTGTCGTCTACAAGACGAGCTTCAGAGCAGCATGATAAAATTTTATTGACTACAAATAAAGGACCCAGAAATGGGTGAATTTGTTGCCCAGTGGTTACCGTTAAGGTATTCTTATCTTTGAGTTTCTCAATATTCTGTTTAACCACAGAACCATCTTCCAATTGGATTCCCGATCGAGAATATTGTTCGTAAATCTCGTTGACCAATCCCTTTCTGTACGTTGAGTTAAATCGCGACTCGCCGGTTATTTTATTTGCTAATTCTACATCCGACAATTGATTAACCAATTCGTTCGGGAAGTCATTTTTTGACAGATAATTCTTTACAGTAGGGTTAAAGAAATCAGTTTCTAACCCATTAATAGATACAATTTTAGCTGGCGCCTTAGATTGCTTGTCCATATAAATCGAATTCTTTGGCATGGTCAATCTTAACATCAACAAAATCGCCTATCCGTAAAAAGTCACCGGCAGATTTTACGAGTACTTCGTTATCTACCTCTGGAGAGTCGTATTCTGTTCTGCCAACAAAGAAATCATTTTCAAATCGATCTATGAGCACTTTTACGGTTTGACCTACTTTACCTTGATTCAGGTCGTATGATATTTGTTCCTGAATTTCCATAAGTTGGCTTGCGCGAGCTTGTTTCTCGGTTTCTGGAATACTATCCTCAAGAGAATGAGCATGTGTACCATCTTCGTGCGAATAGGTAAAAACGCCTAGTCTGTCGAAACGGTTTTTCTCAACAAAATCACATAACTCCAAAAAGTCCTTTTCGGTTTCTCCTGGGTGACCAACCAACATGGTTGTTCTAAACGCCAAATCGGGGTTATGGGTTTTAATTTTATCAACGAGCTCCTGGGTTCGGCGTCGGGATATTCCACGGCGCATCGATTTTAACACATTGTCTGTAATGTGCTGTAAAGGCATGTCCAGGTAATTGCAAATAGACTCCTTGTTTTTGATGATGTCTAGAACGTCTTCTGGAAACTGTGAAGGATAGGCGTAGTGAAGTCGAATCCAGTCAATTCCGTTTACATCCGATATTGCATCCATCAAACTGCCTAGTTTTCGGTCATTATAGATGTCAAGCCCATAATAGGTCGAGTCCTGTGCAATCAACATGAGTTCTTTACATCCATTCTTGGCGAGGTTCTCGGCTTCTTTTACCAACAATTCGATTGGTTTTGAGACGTGTTTTCC
Organism: uncultured Chitinophagaceae bacterium; assembly: GCA_964482155.1. Classification (GTDB taxonomy): domain Bacteria; phylum Bacteroidota; class Bacteroidia; order NS11-12g; family UBA9320; genus UBA987. Next base: position 4,107 of record CAYZWM010000015.1, read on the forward strand.
ACGCATTTGCGGAATAGCGCAAAACGAACAGGGACGGTTACATCCCTCTGATATTTTTAGATATGCGTAGTGAAACGGCGTCGTTGTAATCCGTTCGCCTAATAAATCTTTTTTATAATCAGCGTTAAGTTTTTGCAGTAAACCTGGAAGTTCCATCGTGCCGAAAAAGGCATCAACCTCAGGCATTTCCTTTTGCAGATCTTCTTTGTATCTATGTGATAAACACCCTGTTACGTATAATTTATCTATAGAACCAGCATTTTTTTCATCGATGTAGTGAAGAATGGTATCGATAGACTCTTGTTTGGCATTTTCTATAAAGCCACACGTATTAACCACAATAATATTGGCCTCATCAGAGTCCGATTGATGGGTGACGTCTATTTCATTAGCCTTGAGTTGGGTAAGTAATACCTCACTATCTACTAAATTTTTAGAGCACCCAAGAGTTACGATATCAACCTTGTTTTTGCGAAAATCTTTTGTTCTCATAATATCCTAATTGGAAAATAGTGATTCCACAAAATCGGCAGAATTGAAGTGCTGAATGTCGTCTACACCTTCTCCGATTCCTATATACTTAACGGGGATTTTAAATTGATCAGATATGCCAAGAACCACACCGCCTCTTGCCGTACCATCGAGTTTGGTTAATGCAAGTGAGGTCACCTCCGTGGCAGCCATAAACTGTCTGGCTTGTTCAAATGCGTTTTGTCCTGTACTTGCATCCAGTACCAATAATACTTCATGAGGAGCATCTGGAATAACTTTGCTCATTACGCGTTTTATCTTACTTAACTCGTTCATGAGGTTCACCTTGTTGTGAAGTCTTCCTGCCGTATCAATTAGGATCAAATCTACATCGTCTTCCACACCTTGTTTTACGGTGTCAAATGCAACGGCTGCGGGATCGGTGTTCATTCCCTTAGAAACAATAGGAACATTGACACGTTCACTCCAAATGGTTAATTGTTCTACGGCTGCAGCTCTAAAGGTATCTCCTGCTCCGAGCAATACTTTTTTGCCGGCCTTAGAATATAGATTAGCTAACTTTCCAATGGTAGTGGTTTTACCAACGCCATTGACACCAACCACCATAACCACATAGGGTTTCGCCTCTGCGTTAATATCGTCCGTTGAATTCTCAGACATGAGTTGGTTAATCTCATCTTTGAGTAGGTCGTTCAATTCAGTGGCACCAACGTATTTGTCTTTAGAAACCCTTTTTTCAAGGCGTTTAATGATGTTTAAGGTTGTGTCTACCCCGACATCGGAGGTAATTAAGATTTCCTCTAATTGGTCAAGAAACTCTTCATCGACGGAGTTCTTACCCACTAAAGCCTTGGAAATTTTGCCAAATAGGGATGATTTGGTCTTCTCTAAACCTTTGTCAAGTTGCTGCTTTTCCTCAGAACTCTTACCCTTTTTTAGAAAATCAAAAATGCCCATATCTAGAAACAAAAAAAGCTTCCTATTGTAAAACAAGGAAGCTCATAAAAGTTTTAAAATAATTTATTTAAAGTACTCCTTAACAGAATCAGTTGGAATAATATCCTCTTTAAACGTATAAGCTCCGGTCTTAGGAGATCGAACTGCTTTTATCACTTTGGCCCAGTCTCTACCGGTTCCAGTTTTTAGTGTTGCTACTACCTTCTTTGCCATCTTCTAATTATTTAATTTCCTTGTGAACTGTAACCTTCTTCATGATTGGGTTGTATTTCTTCAACTCCATTCGTTCAGTCGTGTTCTTTTTATTCTTTGTGGTGATATAGCGAGAAGTACCCGGCATACCACTGGCTTTGTGCTCAGTGCACTCCAAAATTACTTGAATTCGATTACCTTTTTTTGCCATGATCGATTAAATTGTACCGTTTTTTTCAAATTCCTTTAAACAAGCAGAGATGCCTTTTTTATTAATGGTTCTTAACGCAGAGGTAGAAACCTTTAGCGTGATCCATCGGTCCTCCTCAGGAATATAGAATTTCTTCGTATGAAGATTTGGGTAAAATCTTCTTTTCGTCTTTATATTGGAGTGGGAAACGTGATGCCCTTTTAAGGCCTTTTTCCCAGTTAAATCACAAACTCTCGACATTGTCTCGTTTTTTTAAGGAGTGCAAAGTTGCCCTTTTTTCGGAAGTTTAACAAGGGAAATAGGAATATTTTTGACTTTTATTCACCTATTGCACAAGTTCATACATAATCGGGAGCAAAGTGCGGTTGCCGTTGGCTGATTTCACCCGTATTTGGTCTATAATAATTCGATCGCCAAGTTGGCCATTTCTAATCCGATTAATCGCTTTTTGAGGCAGTTTGTTTCCGAGGACTTTAAAAACTATAGGTTGACCTTCTTTAGGGGCAAAAACGAATTGGCAAGAGGTAACCTTATAGACAGGTGAAGTCGTTATAGTCAGAGTGTCAACGGTTAATACGTAGTCCATACAAAGCGTGGATTCTTCAATCGAATTGATCCTTGGTATCCTATTTCGATAGTGTATAGAAGAATCTTCAACATGAAGGAACGCGTTGTGAGTCTCTATTATGGGTAAGTCTGGACTAAACGCAAACAACATGAAACCAGTACAAAGTGTTACGAACAGAAGGATGGTTTTCATTATCTTGTTTAAGCTAAAACGTGAATGACTAGATGATGTTGTTGGCGTAAGGTAAGTTTACTTGGTTGGGGTGGAAATTACCGGTCTGTTGGCGACCGTGATTTCGGTTTTGGGTTGATATAACATCACTTAGTTGACCAACAATTTAGTTCCTATAGGAAAGGTAATATTCGTGTTTTAATGGTGCCTGTGAACTGTAAATGGGGTAAAATAAACGGCAACGAGAGCGAGCCATTCGAGTTTTGTAATTAGACATGTTTTAATACGACGTCTTAAGATGCATTAGACTAAAAGGAAACCTAAAAAGGAAATAAGTTATTGAATAATTCGCTTAACAGCGACAAGAATGTTAATCCTCTTCAACTTCTTCAGGTTCAGGCACAAGTATTTCATACACCATGGGTTGGCACATGACTTTAATTCCGCTAGGCGTAATGCCCATTACATGGTCAATGATAATTAATGTTTTAGGCGCGACAGCGATCATTTTATCATGAATATGCCGTGGGATTCGGTTGCCATTCATTTCAGTGAATACGGCAGTCCCTTTTTTAGGCGAGATTATTACTTTAAACGATTGAACATTGACACTATCATCTGTCGTGATGATCAATCTATCCACGGATTGAAGGTATTCAACCGTAATTTCCTTTTCAACAAGATGATTAATAGACGCTTTTGGCCCTTTCTCTTCTTCAGATGTAAAACTGAACATAGTTGCGGAAAACAGAACAACCAGGGAAACGGTAATGAGGTTTGTAAATTTCATTTCTTAATTGTTTAATAAGCTAACGTAAGCTCGTTCATAGTATTGTTGGTGTAGGTAATGTCGAATATTAAACATCGATACGAGCATATCGCGCATTGGCTTCAATAAACTCTCTTCTCAGTGGAACTTCGTCGCCCATCAACATAGAGAAAATACGATCAGCCTCTGCCGCACTGTCCAGAGTTACTTGTTTTAAGGTTCTTCTAGATGGATCCATGGTAGTTTCCCACAACTGTTCCGCATTCATCTCACCAAGACCCTTATATCTCTGTACGTTTACGCTCTCGGGTTTGTCTCCACCTAGTCGCATAACTACTCTATCGCGTTCATCGTCACTCCATGTGTAAACTGCTTCTTTTCCTTTTTTGACTTGATACAAAGGAGGGGTTGCAATGTATATGTAACCGTTGTCGACCAGTTTTCTCATGTATCTGAAAAACAACGTTAGAATCAACGTTCTAATGTGACTACCATCCACATCCGCATCCGTCATGATGATGACTTTATGGTATCTCAGCTTTTCGATGTTCAATTCTTTATCATCTTCTTCGGTGCCCATTTTTACACCCAAAGCCGTGAACATGTTTTTTATTTCTTCGTTGTCGTAGATCTTATGCTCTAAAGCCTTTTCTACATTGAGAATCTTACCTCTAAGTGGGAGAATAGCCTGGAAGCTTCGATCTCTTCCTTGTTTAGCTGTTCCTCCTGCAGAATCACCCTCTACCAGGTAAATCTCACAAATTTTAGGGTCTTTTTCGGAGCAATCAGAAAGTTTGCCAGGTAGACCGGCACCACTCATTACGCCTTTTCTCTGCACCATTTCACGTGCTTTTCGAGCAGCATGACGTGCCTGAGCGGCAATAACGACCTTGTTGATGATGGCTTTGGCTTGATTTGGGTTTTCCTCCAAATAGTTGTTAAGCATTTCACCAACGGCTTGATCCACTGCGCCACTAACCTCACTGTTGCCAAGTTTGGTTTTGGTTTGACCTTCAAACTGAGGTTCAGCTACCTTAACCGAAATAACCCCAGTCATTCCCTCTCGGAAATCTTCTCCGTTGATTTCGAATTTCAACTTTGTAAAGTATCCTTCTTTTTCGCCATACGACTTAAGCGTACGGGTTAATGCTCGTCTAAAACCAGCGATATGGGTTCCCCCTTCTATGGTGTTAATGTTGTTTACATACGAATGAAGGTTCTCGGTGTATCCACTGTTATACTGAAAGGCAATTTCAACCGGAACACCGGCTTTTTCACCTTCAGCATAAATTGGGTAGGGAATAATCGCTTCACGTGTCCCATCGAGATATTTTACAAACTCGCTTAATCCACCTTCCGATTTAAATTCTTCATAAATTAAATTTCCATCATCATCCTTGTTTCTTTTATCGGTCAACGTGAGGCGTATCCCCTTGTTCAGATAAGATAACTCACGTAACCTTGAGGCAAGTGTGTCGTAATTATATACGGAGGCCTCGAATATGGTTGTATCAGGCCAGAAACTTACTGTCGTTCCTCGTTCCTTAGTTTCTCCAATGACTTTAACTTCCGTTTGCGGTTTCCCAATTGCATATTCTTGTTGGTAAATCTTACCATCTCGTTTTATAGTGGCAACAAGTTTTTGGGAAAGTGCGTTAACACAACTGACACCCACACCGTGCAAACCACCTGAAACCTTATAGGAGTCTTTGTCAAATTTGCCACCTGCATGAAGCACCGTCATAACCACTTCTAATGCCGACCTTTTTTCTTTGGCGTGCATGGCTACCGGAATACCCCGACCATTGTCTTCAACAGTGATGCTGTTATCCTCATTGATATAGACCTTAATCGTATCACAATGCCCAACAAGTGCCTCGTCAATACTGTTGTCAACTACCTCATATACAAGGTGGTGCAGACCTTTAGGGCCTATATCGCCAATGTACATGGCGGGACGTTTTCGAACGGCTTCAAGTCCTTCTAGGACCTGAATATTATCGGCTCCGTAATCACTATTATCTTGTATGTTTTCAGACATAATATCCTTCAGGTTTAAGAGGTAAAAATACGTTTAATCGGTACGAAAATGGGGTGAAATATTCCATTGTTATCCACAATAAATGAACGAAACTCAGTCGGCATAAGGTCGGATTGTTTAGCGATAAGTTACTTCCCCTCTCAAGTTTGTTTGCAACAGGTTTTCCTGTTCCTCCTGGGTTATTTTTTGGCCCAAAACCCACATCATTTTGGCAAGGGCTGCCTCGGTAGTCATGTCTCCTCCAGAAATAACCCCTATGGGCTCAAAAACGTCGCTGGCAGCATATTTGCCAAGACTTACACGACCCTGTAAACATTGGGTAATGAAGAAGATGCTTGTTCCTTTGTCTTTGGCTTTTTTAATGGCCTCCAAAAAGGCAGGAGTGCACGGGGCATTGCCGCTTCCAAAGGTCTTAATAATCAAACCATCAATTTCATCGTCATCGATAAGCGTGTTTAAATGATTTGGGTTGAAACCGGGAAAAAGGGTAAGAACAAGTACGTTTGGATTGAGATCCGTATTGGCTTTGAAACCCCCTACTGGAGTGGGATTTAAATACGATGTTTTGATCCGAATGGTCTCTTCAAGTTCTGCCAATGCTGGATAATCTGGCGATACAAATCCCTCAAAATCGTTGGTGCTGGCCTTGGTGCTGCGATTCCCTCTAAAAATACGGTCACTAAAACAGACCACAACTTCATGAATTGGTTTGAGCCCAAAGGCTTTCGCTCCAGCAATATGTATGGCGTTACTGAAATTGGTTATGGCATCAGTTCGGGAGTGTGATATGGGCAATTGAGATCCGGTAACCACAACAGGTTTGCCGAGGTTTTCAAATATAAAACTCAAACCACTTGCCGTGTATGCCATGGTATCCGTGCCATGAATAATGATAAAACCGTCAAATGCATCGTACCGTTTTTCAATTTCGTGGGCCATCATTTTCCAGTGGCTCACATCAAACTGTGAAGAATCCATTAATTCCGGAAAAGAATGGTATTCAAATTCAATGTTTCGAACCGCACTGAAATAACCCTCTTTATGAATCGAAGGCATGTATTCTTGTAATTGTTCCCAACGTTGAGGTACTAACGAACTTTCCGCCCTTGAAGCGTCTTTTGGCCCCATACCAATTGTGCCACCGGTATAAAGAATAAAAATTCGAGTCTTCGTCATATGGCTTCTTTTTGACCTGCAAGCAGGTACAACACAGCCATTCGTATCGCCACTCCGTTCTCAACCTGATTGAGAATGATGCTTTGATCGGAGTCGGCAACTTCAGAACTGATCTCTACACCTCGGTTAATAGGCCCTGGGTGCATTATGGTGATGTCTTTATTCAGTCCGTTCAAATGGCTCATCGTTAAGCCATATTGCATGGTATACTCGCGCAAGCTAGGGAAGTATTTGGTCTGTTGGCGTTCCAGTTGGATTCGCAACATGTTGGCAACATCGCACCAATCAAGTGCTTCTTTTAAATCGTATATCACCTTGACCCCAAGGGATGAAATGTGTTTGGGGAGAAGGGTAGGAGGTCCACACACAGCGACTTCAGCGCCAAGTTTTTGGAGGCAATAAACATTAGAGAGGGCTACACGACTGTGTAAGATGTCTCCAATAATTACGACCTTTTTGCCTTTTAAGTGGGTGAGTTTTTCTCGTATAGAATAAGCGTCTAAAAGTGCTTGAGTAGGATGTTCATGTGTTCCGTCACCCGCGTTGATTATTTGGGCATCTACGTGTTTTGATAGAAATAAGGCAGCTCCGGGTGCCGGGTGCCGCATGACCACCATATCAACCTTCATCGATAAAATGTTGTTGACGGTGTCGATCAATGTCTCGCCTTTAGAAACGGATGACGATGAACTTGAAAAATTGACCACATCTGCAGATAACCTTTTTTCAGCCAGTTCGAAGGATATTTTTGTCCGTGTAGAGTCTTCAAAAAAGACATTCGCTATGGTGATGTCACGCAAAGAAGGTACTTTTTTAATCTGCCGATTTAAGACGGATTTGAAATTGTCTGCGGTTTCAAAAATGAGTTGAATGTCTTGGGTGGTCAGGTCTTTAAGCCCAAGTAAATGATTGGAAGAGAGCCTTGTCATTATTTTTCCTGTTCCGTTAGTATCCAAACTTTATTTTCTTTCTCTAAATCTACGATCACACGGTCATGCGCCCGGGTATCCACGTTGGCACCGACGTAATCAGGTTGTATAGGGAGTTCTCGTTTAAATCGACGATCTATTAAGGTAAGTAATTCGGTTTTAGCAGGCCTTCCGAAATCAGCCAGGGCGTTAAGTGCAGATCGAACGGACCTTCCTGTATAAAGAACGTCGTCAATGAGCACAATGTCCATGCCTTCAATCTCAAATTCCAGTTCAATTGAGCTCGGAATCAGGAGTTTCTCGCTGCGTCTAAAATCGTCTCTGTAAAAGGTGCTGTCAAGTTCTCCGTAGGCAATGTTGTCCAGATTGAATTGTTTGGCCAGGATGTCTTTAATCTTGCGAGCCAGAGAAATTCCACGCGGTTGTAAACCAATAATGGCGCAATTCGAAAAGTCTCCGTGATTTTCATGCAGCTCAATGGCCATGCGGTGAAGCATAATGTTGAGTTGCGGGGTGTCTAAAATAATTCGTTTGGACATTTAGTTACCCAGTGTTTTTATGTAGTCAAACTGTTGCTGAGTCACTTTCGAAACCGACAATCTACTCAGCCTTATTATCTCCATATCAGCCAGGTTGTCATCCGATTTTATCTGGGCTAACGTTATGGCATTTTTGAATTTATGGATAGGCTTGAGGTCAACGGCTACCCATCGATCATCGTCAATGGTTGGGTCCGGGTAGTGCTCTTTTATGATTTCGGCTATCCCAACAATTTCTTTGCCTTCATTGCTGTGATAATAGAAACAGTGATCGCCAACCGTCATGTCTTTCATATTGTTTCGAGCTGCGTAGTTTCGTACCCCATCCCAATAGGTCCATTCATCTTTAACCAGGTCATCCCAGCTGTATTTATAAGGTTCCGACTTTACTAACCAATAGTTCATTTTCGTAATGTTTTTTCAAAAAAAAATCCCATTCAAAGATGGGATTTTTCGTTTATATTTTGAATAAAAAGCTCAATTCTTAATTTGCTATTAATTCTTTAAGTTGGTCTGTCCAGCCGTTCTTAGCAAATGAATCTGCTTTGCCTATAGCTGTCTCTACCTCTGCGATTTGTTCTGCAGATAGGTCGCTTAATTGTGCGTAAGTCGTATATCCTGCTTCGATGAATTTCTTCTCCAATGCCGGTCCAACACCGTTCAACTTTTTCAAATCATCAGCTTCCGCTTTTGCTTCCGCTTTTTTCTCAACTTTAGGCGCTTTCTTTTCTGCCTTAGGAGCTTCTTTCTCTTTTGGAGTTTCTTTCTCCTTTGGAGTTTCATCCTTTTTGGCAAGCTTAGCTTCAGCAGTCTTTCTGTTTGCTGCTTCCATTTTAGCTTTTAGTTGTGCAAGACCGTCAAGTTCTCCAAGAGTAGATACTTGTTTTGATTTATTGAGTTTGCCAACTGCCTTAGTTGTTTGTTGAACACTTTTGTTTTTGGCGTCGGTTTCAGTGTCGATTCTAGCTCGCTCTTCTTCCTTCCAAATATCAGTGTGTGAAACGATGATTCGTTTTTGATCCTTATTGAATTCAATAATTCTGAAATCCAATTCCTCTTCCGCTTTAACCGTTGTTTTATCTTCCTTCTTAATGTGTTTGTTAGGAGCGAATCCTTCAACACCATAAGGTAGAGATACTGTACAGCCTTTTTCTGCGATTTCAAGGATGGTACCTTTATGTTCAGAGCCTTCAGTAAAGATGCTTTCGAACGTATCCCAAGGGTTTTCGTCCAATTGCTTATGACCCAAACTAAGTCTTCTGTTTTCTCTGTCGATTTCAAGAACAATCACCTCAAGTTCTTCACCTTTCTTAGTGAATTCTGCTGGGTGTTTAATTTTCTTGCTCCAGCTTAAGTCACTTACGTGAACCAGACCGTCAACACCTTCTTCAAGTTCAACAAACAAACCATAGTTGGTTAGGTTTCTTACGATACCTGTATGTTTACTTTCAGCAGGGTATTTAGTTTCGATGTTATCCCAAGGATCTGGAGTAAGTTGCTTGATACCAAGAGACATTTTGTGCTCTTCTTTCTCAAGTGTAAGGATGACTGCTTCAACCTGATCTCCAACTTTCATAAAGTCTTGTGGGTTTCTCAGGTGTTGAGACCAAGACATTTCTGAAACGTGAATAAGGCCTTCAATTCCAGGAGCGATTTCAACAAACGCACCGTAATCTGCAACAGTAACCACTTTACCTTTAACCTGAGCTTCAACTTTAAGATCATCTCCAAGGCTTTCCCATGGATGAGGACTTAATTGTTTCAAGCCAAGAGAAATTCTCTTTTTGTCGTCATCGAAGTCAAGAACAACCACATTGATTTTCTGGTCAAGTTCAAGTACTTCTTCAGGGTGATTGATTCTTCCCCACGATACATCTGTAATGTGAAGTAGACCGTCAAGACCTCCAAGATCAATAAAGACACCAAATGAAGTCATGTTTTTAACAACTCCTTCAAGTACCTGACCTTTTTCAAGTTTCGACAGGATTTCACCTTTTTGTGCTTCAATATCGTCTTCGATAAGAGCTTTATGAGAGATTACTACGTTCTTAAAGGCATCGTTAATTTTAACAACCTTGAATTCCATAGTTTGACCAACGTATTGGTCGTAATCTCGTATTGGTTTTACGTCAATCTGCGAACCAGGCAAGAATGCATCAAGTCCGTTTACATCAACCACTAAACCACCTTTAGTTCTCGATTTTACAAAACCGCGAACAATCTCACCAGTTTCTTGCGCCTTGGTAACATGCAACCATGCAGTTTCGGCAAGTGCTTTCTTTCTTGACAATACCAATTGTCCAAGTTCGTCTTCGGTTTCTACAACGTAAACCTCAACTTCATCACCTGTTGCAAGATCGGGTTGATCTTTAAATTCTGTTCTGTTAACCAAACCATCAGATTTAAATCCGATGTCGATTACTACATATTTTTTGGTAATTGATACCGCTTTACCTGTTACAATAGTGCCTTCTTCAACGGTGTTGAATGTGCCTTTGTAAAGGTCTTCTAACTCAGATCGGTTAGAATCATCATACTGGCTAAAGCCTTCTTTGTCCATCGACCAGTCAAAAGAAGCTTCATCGTGTTCCGATGGATTGGGAGCATCGGCGACGTCCTTTTCCTTTTCAGCCACTACTTCTTCTTTAGGAGCCTCAACGGTCTCCGGTGCTTTTGTTTCAACTTCTTCCGTAGTTTCAGCCGTAGCTTCTACTGTAGTTTCAGTCTCTGGCGAAGTTTCTTTAACTTCTTCTGATGTGTTTTCTGAATTGGTTTCTTGTGTTTGGTTGGTAACATCCATAGAAACATCCTTGGCTTCTACTGTGTTTTTGGAAACGCTAGCGTTTTCCATTTCGTTGTTTTGTTCTGTCAAATCAAATTGTCCTCCTTTGAGGCCGCAAAAATAATATTTAGTTATACAAAATCCAAACATCAGTGTCTAACAAAAGCCTCCACGAAAACGTTAGCGAATTTGTGTCTTTATTCCGTTACTAAAATATGACAGTCCGGTAGTCAATCCATGTTGGAATTCCTTGAGAATGGCTGTAACTTTCCCCCAATATATTCGATACTAGTAATGTATAGTCTATATACATCAAACTTTAAACATTGAATTAAACATAGAAATTATGAATTCGAACAAGCTTATTCTAACGTTACTGGTTCTTACCGCCTTTACGTATGCTTCAGCCCAATCAGGTGCCAAAGCAATTAAGTGGAACATGTCCTCCCCTTCTGATTTGGAGATTATGGATGTTGACCCGGCCAATCAGGTAGAACAAACGTTGAGTACTATTCATTTAATGGGAAATCGGAGGTATGTAGCTAATACGCTTCACCATGATCAGCAAAACGACCTTCTTTACTTTTTTACGGATATAGATAATTCATTTGCGCCTAATGTGCCCACCGGCCGCCAACAGACGTTGGTTATCGCAAAAGCATCAACAGGTGAGCGTTTAAGAGATCTTCCATTTTTCAATAGTGCTATTATGGCACCTTTTATTATTGGTGAAAAAAATGAGTTAGGTTTTATTTCTTCACAAAGAAAGTTTAACGGATATGGTAACAATGAAGAGGACATCTCTCTGGTACTATTTAATTTAACGACAGGTGAAATTACGTCGAAAATTAAAATGCCTACGTTGTCCTTCCAAAACTTAAGTGCCCCATTTGTTGGGAAAATGGAGACAGTCGATTTTAATGGAATAAAGTCAGTTGTTGAAGCATCGTTAAGCTCGCCATGTTATATCTCACCCTTAGATCGTTTGATTTTTGTGGCTAAAGATGTTACTGGAACCAATAGAGTATTTAAGATAAATACCCAAACAGGTAAATTGGTAAGCCAATTGTCTATCGCATACGACGTTATCGATATGGTATATGACGAAGACAAAGAAGTTGTTCGAACACTGTATGTTGATGAGGTTAATGGAGAGAGATCTCTTATGCTGGGTGATTTAGATATTAATACAAACCGAATTCAGGAGAGTGTTGTGATTCGTAAGTTGGAGAGCATTGAAGACTTTATTTCAGATGGCTACGTAGAATGGGATAGTGAAAACGGAAACATTTATGTTGGAAAAGTATTGACAGGAAGACAAGATTTGTATTCGTACGATAAAGACCTGGTACTTATAGGTATGGAGTCTAGATCAACATATAATGAAAAAGTAGATTTTGAGTTTCCAGCTCCATTTAACCCAAAGTTCTATACACACCTGGACAACGTTATTAAAATGTATCCTAATCCTGCCAGCGCAGAAGTGACTATTTCAACCATCGATTTGACGACGTTAACTGGAATCAGAATCCTTAACAGTATTGGAGAGGTTGTGAAAAATGTTGATGTACAGTCTGGTCAGCTTGCGAATGATTTTAATGTAAGCAACCTGACTTCAGGTATATATTTCGTTGAAATCGAATCTGACAGAGCAGAAACTGTAACTAAGAAACTCATCATTAAATAAGTTTATCAAAACCATTTAGATCAAACGCTATTGATGAACTATAAGAGATTTAAAAAGACACTTGTTCCTTTTTGGGGCAAGTGTCTTTCGTTTTTAGTTGGTTCCACATTTATATTGTCAAGCTGCGGGCCAGAACCTCCACCTGAGATTATTCCACCAGTTATTGGCCCAGGGGATACCACCATCATTGAGGTTTCTGAATTACCCGACCTAATTATTCCTCCCGATAATCCACTTACTGTGGCCGGAGTAGATTTAGGAAGACATTTGTTTTACGATAAGATGTTAAGTGGAGATCAAACTCAGGCATGTGCAAACTGCCATATTCAATCGAGTGCTTTTACCGATAACCTAGCGGTAAGCGAAGGTATTCGAGGTGAATTTGGCGATCGCAGCTCCATGCCGATTTTTAATCTTATGTGGGCAGATAGCTTATTTTGGGACAGTCGGGCAGGGGATTTGAGAGAACTGGCCACCATGCCCATTGAGAATCCAATAGAAATGGATGCTAAGATCGAAGACGTTCTGGTTCGATTAAACAACTCCATTGTTTATCAGGATAAATTTAAGACGGCATTTAACGCCGACGTGATTACCAAAGAACATTTGTCGAAAGCGTTGGAGCAGTTTTTGTTATCCATCACGTCAGACAATTCTAAATTCGACAAATTCAATAGGGGGGAGGTTCAATTAACCGCCCAGGAGCTAAGAGGCTTTGAATCGCTCAAGGTTAAAGGATGTTTTAATTGTCATTCCGGTCCTATTCTGCACGATAATATATCCCACAACACAGCACTCGATTTAAACCCAAAGGACAGAGGATTGCAAGGTTTTACGGATAACCCCATGGATAAGTTCAAGTTTAAAACACCATCATTACGTAATGTTATGGTATCCCAGCCTTATATGCACGATGGTCGGTTTGAGACTATAGAAGAGGTTATCGAATTTTATGAAGAAGTCGGAAAGACCATTACCAATCACAACAACTCAAATGCGCCAAAAGAGTTGATGTTAATTGCCCCAAGAAACCGTCTAACGCAACAAGAAATGGAAGATGTGAAGGCTTTCTTGCATACCTTAACAGATCAGACCTATTTGACAAACCCAAAGTATTCAGATCCATTTTAACATCTTCTCAATCCATCCAATCGGACGAATTACTCGAAACGCAATTGACTTTTTAAACCATTAAGCTGTTCGATTATTGTATTGATTGCATTCTGTTGTTTACCTATGGCTATTGGTCTCAAGTAAATCCAGCAAACACCAAACCATACTAGGGTTAATACATAGACCAACACGGCCCAACCTAATGTCATCATCGAGGTATATTCTATGAGGTACAGACATATTCCCAAAAGCAGATTTATGAAATAGATGTTCAGGACTTTTTTTTGCAAAAGGGTTTCTCTGTGTTTTAACCTCAATAAATTCTGGATGTAGCCATTGCATGTTTGACTCGATTTGGTTTCAGCAAGACGAGGTAAAATCAGATTGTATAAGATCAAGAAGGTCGAGGTGCCAACCAGTATGAGTCCGATACCAATTACAGTCGTTAGTTGTTTGAAAGGGACAAACTTCCATATGATCAAATAAAATATCAGCGTCAACAGACCCAAAACGTTTAACAGAATAAGGCGTCTTCGCTTCTCTTTTTTGAACTGGTTGATGCGACTAATTACGACGTCTTTATCAGGGGACAAATTTCTCTGACCGTGCCAAATTTGTTTTAAATCTTTTCTATCGCTCATAACCTTTAAACTTTAGTGCTAATTTTTCCTTTACCCTGTGTATCCGTACACGGACGTTGGTCTCTGAAATACCAAGAATATTGGCAATCTCCGCTTGTCGAACATCTTCCAATTCCAAAGAAATCAGGATTCGATCTATTTCTCGTAGTTCGGAGATGCATTGATATAGAAACTTGGTTTCATTTTCTTGATTGGAAGTAGTGGGGGCCTCCAGTTCTTCCGTTAAGGGAGATTTGGGTAATTTATTTTGCTTCTCAATCTGTCGTAAACAGTGATTAGTTGCAATTCGAAAAGTCCATGTATTTAAGGCTGACGTGTTGTTGAGTTTGTGTAAATTCTCCCATATTTTGATAAAAATTTCCTGAACACAGTCCTTAGCCAAATCTGCATCATTCAGATACCCCATGCACAAGCGAAAAACGCGAGGTGAATAGGTCTCGTATATGTCTTCAAATTGCATTTATTACGGTTTCATCCAGTTCGTAACGGCTTGAAGAAACAGACTGCGCTGATCGATAAATATACTGTGTGAACAGTTTTCGAAATAGAATAGGCTTTCTGCGCCAATGATATGGGTTAAATTCATAATCTGCGAAGATGAATACAGGCCATCTTCTTGTCCATAGAGGGCAAATATATGAACATCGTTATCGACTAGTTTAACAAGGTCTAACGTTAAGTCTAACGTCGTGTAATGTTCATTTTTCCAATACCCCTGTGGGGCATCAATACTCATGTTAGAAGCGTACTTTACAAGCAAGGTGTCACTTAAAAACGTAGCGTAGACAGACAGTGCTTCCTGGTTTGGTTTTTTGGGAGAATAAAAACCATTTTGCATGGCATGTGCAAAGCAGTACGTACTGAATTCAAGCGAGCTGGAGTCCATGTTTCTAAGGAGCTGTACATAACGAAGATTTACGTCGTCTTTTCGTTCCTGGTATATTTCGGATGAGGTTTTAAGAATTGTTTTGTATGTTTCTTGTAAGGCAACAGGCGCAGAAACAAGCACAATTGATTTCACGTTTTCTGGATATTTCTTTGCATAAAGAGTTGCAATCATTCCTCCAAAACTATGTCCCATCAACGTAGCTTTCTCAATGCCATATTCCAAATAGATGTTATTGATGTCGTCAAAGGTTTCGCTAAACGTGAACTGGGCATTCGAGTCCAGGGATCGGCCTTCACCACGTCTGTCATAAACGATGACATAAAAGCCACTATCGGCCAATTGTTGGGCAGTGGTGGCTTCAAAACTTGCGCAGTTATAACCAGGACCACCGTGCAAAAATAGAATGGCCTCGTTGGTCTGT
The DNA here is from genome assembly GCA_964482155.1 of uncultured Chitinophagaceae bacterium. Lineage (GTDB taxonomy): Bacteria > Bacteroidota > Bacteroidia > NS11-12g > UBA9320 > UBA987. The sequence continues at coordinate 19,685 of CAYZWM010000015.1, forward strand.
ACACCAAAACTCCGGGTGTAAATTTCCTGAGCTTTTAAGTTTCCAGCACACAAGGCTAATGTAATCAGGGTAAATACAATTTTCATTATGTCTTAATTTTCCTTATAGATACGTTAAGGATCGAAATGTTACATTTTAGGGCAAAAAAAATCCCCAACCAACGGTTGAGGATTTAAATATGTTTAGGAAGTGGAGCTTACATCATGCCACCCATTCCGCCCATGCCACCCATGTCTGGCATAGCTGGTCCGCCTTTGTCCTCTTCAGGTTCGTCTACAATTAAGCAATCGGTAGTCAATAACATACTCGCTACAGAAGCTGCATTTTCTAAAGCAATACGGCTAACCTTGGTTGGGTCAATAACACCTGCACCAATTAGGTTTTCATATTTCTCAGTTCTGGCATTGTAGCCAAAGTCTCCAGTTCCTTCTTTTACTTTTTGAATCACAACAGATCCTTCACCGCCTGCATTATGTACAATTTGTCTTAAAGGTTCCTCAACAGCTCTTCGAATGATTTGAATACCTGTATTTTCATCTTCGTTTTCGCCTTTAAGGTCTTGCAGTGCATCGATGGCTCGTACATAAGCCACACCACCACCAGCAATAATTCCTTCTTCAACAGCAGCTCGAGTAGCATGCAGTGCATCGTCAACTCGATCTTTCTTTTCTTTCATTTCTATCTCAGAAGCAGCACCGATATAAAGTACGGCAACACCACCACTTAGTTTCGCCAGGCGTTCCTGAAGTTTTTCAACATCATAGTCAGACGACGAGTTATCAATCTCTGCTTTGATTTGTCCAATTCTACCTGTAATGTCTTCCCGGGTACCTACACCGTTGACAATCGTTGTGTTTTCCTTGTTGATAACCACTTTTTCGCATGTTCCAAGCGATTCCAATGTAGCGTCTTCAAGTTTTCTTCCTTGTTCTTCAGAAATGACAGTTCCACCGGTAAGAATGGCTATGTCTTCCAACATTGCCTTTCGACGGTCACCAAATCCAGGAGCCTTAACAGCGGCCACTTTTATAGAACCTCTTATTTTATTTACCACTAAGGTCGCTAAAGCTTCTCCTTCAACATCTTCAGCAATAATCATTAACGGCTTTCCAGTTTGTGCAGTTTGCTCAAGTACCGGAAGCAATTCTTTCATGTTGCTCACCTTCTTGTCGTAAATTAAGATATATGGAGATTCTAATTCAGTCTCCATTTTTTCTGCATTAGTCACAAAGTATGGGCTTAAGTAACCTCTGTCAAACTGCATACCTTCAACAGTTTTAACGTCAGTTTCTGTTCCTTTTGCTTCTTCAACAGTAATTACCCCATCCTTTCCAACTTTTTTCATGGCTTCTGAAATCAGTCCACCAATCACGTTGTCGTTATTTGCAGATATGGAAGCTACTTGCTCAATTTTCTCAAAGTCGTCTCCAACGGTTTGAGATTGCTTTCTTAAACTCTCTACTACAACGGAAACTGCTTTATCAATTCCTCGTTTTAAGTCCATTGGGTTTGCACCAGCGGCCACGTTTTTAAGACCTGCATTTACAATAGCCTGAGCCAATACAGTTGCGGTTGTTGTACCGTCACCTGCCTGGTCAGCTGTTTTGCTTGCTACTTCTTTAACCATTTGAGCACCCATGTTTTCCACTGGATTCTTAAGCTCAATTTCTTTTGCTACGGTTACTCCATCCTTCGTCACCGTAGGTGATCCAAATTTTCTATCGATTACCACATTACGACCCTTTGGTCCAAGTGTTACCTTCACTGCATTTGCCAATGAATCTACTCCTCTTCGTAAGCCGTCGCGGGCATCTACGTTAAAATGAATTTGCTTTGCCATTTTTGTTATTTCTTTTACTCAGTTCGTTTCTTAGAGAATTACACTATTGCAAGTATGTCAGACTCTCGCATCATTAAATAGTCACCACCGTCAACATTGATTTCTGTTCCGGTATACTTGCCATAAAGAACCACGTCGTCTACTTTAACGGTAGTGGGTTCATCTTTTTTTCCTGGGCCAACTGCAACCACAGTGCCTTTTTGAGGTTTTTCTTTTGCTGTGTCAGGGATGTAAATTCCGCCAGCCGTTTTTTCTTCTGCTGGAGCAGGCTCTATAAGAACTCTGTCTGCCAATGGTTGAATATTCATAATGGTATTCTGTACTAATATTTTTTAATGGTAATGTCACATTTTATGCCAGACCTACAATAGGTCAAGTTGTCAGTGTAGATGTCTCCGAATGGACACAAATTGACATGGCCTCATCACAATTGACGTATAGGCCTTCTAAAACACTCGGATAATACGTGTGCAACTGAACGATTGTTTTAACCTGAATTTACTCGGGTTTTTCTGGAGCCTCTGGCTGAAACTTAAGAGCGCCGACGTCAGGAAGGTCGTTGTTGTCGATTTGCTCTTGTAAAGCAGATCGGTCACCTGATTCCGTTGTGCTCGATAAGAACATGTTGCTCGATAAGGTTAACACCAACAATGCAATGGCCAATCCCCAGGTCACTTTTTCAACAACCTCGTTCGTTCTTTTTACGCCCATAATTTGATTTCCCGAAGAAAAACTAGCTGCAATTCCACCACCTTTTGGGTTTTGGATTAAAACGATAAAGGTTAGCGCAACGCAAACAACGATTAACAATACAAGTATAAAGGTGTACATTTTTATTCTAAATTATAGTCCTTTTTGATTTTTTCAATCAGGGCTGCAAAATACGTCATCTTTTGCGGATTTTGCAAACTCATTTTTTCATAAATTTCTATGGCTTTGTCTGGCCTTTCCTGCTTCAAATGTAACTGAGCCAAAGATTCAGTAACCAGTTCGTTACCTGCAGATTCTTTGGAAGAATTGTATACCTCTAACGGGTCTACATCCTTTCTCATTTTAGTCATTTTTGGCCTGTTTTTTATAAAGTTGCTAAGCATCTCACTGGCCTCAGCGCTCATTTTTAATTTACGCGGTTTCGGTTCTTCTTTTTCTTCTTCTTCAGCAAATGAATCCAGCCATCCAAAAAAGTCCTGTTTTTCGGGTTTAGGAAGCGTTTGGGCTTTCTCCAGTTTAACCAATTCTATTTCCGGGTCATACGGTTTCTTGACCAACACTGGTTTGTCTTCTTCCTTCTGTTTTTCCTCTTGCGGTTTAACGAACTTCTGAAGTTCAATTAATGGGTCGTAAGCAGGCACTGTTTTGTCTTTAGAAGGAGCAACAACTTCTTTTACTGGTTCAGTAGTCTTTTTTATGGGTAGTGGTTCGGTATCTGTCTTACTATTTTTAATGGCTTCGCTCACCTCCAGAACTTCTTGTTTAGCCAGGTCTGGGAGCTTCGCCTTCACTAAAGCAGGTTCTTCAATCGAAGAACTTTCTTTGATGGTTTGCTCTTTAACGTCTATGGGAGTTTCTTTGGGTTCGGGTTCGGGTACGTCTATTTTAACCGGCTCTTTCTTACTCGTCTTAGACGGTTCAAATAAGATTTCATCGTGAATTAAGTCGTACAGGATTTCGCGATTCCCAGAAAACAGCGATGCTCGTTTGATCGCTTTTTTGAGTCCAAATTTGTTCTCATTTTTAAGGCATTTAGACTCAAGCCCATAAAGAATCGAAAACCAGGGGTATTTCTTTTGAAGAGCAGAAACCTCCAATAACTCTTCATGACCAATGTTTTGATAATTGTCAAGGTATGATATGATCTTTTCAGAGTCCATTTACCAATTTAATGCGGCTTTATTAAATACCTCTTGAGCGATATTGTCCGAAATGGATTCGATTAAATCAGCTTCTACGTCAGCTAAACTTTTGGATGCGTCAAAGTCTTCAAACTGAGTAAATCGTTGGTTGAATTCCAACTTCTTTGCTTTTTCGCTAACCATTTTTATTTGAACCGAAATTTGCAATCGGTTTTTTGACGCCGTTGAGTTATCTGCAGCACCAACTGGGCTAACGATATAGTCCGTCACTGACCCATCCAGAGCAAAGTCCCCATTTTCTTCAATAAGTCTTAGGTTTGTTTGGGTAAGAAACTTGTTTCTCAGTTTGTCTGTTAAGGTAGGACTTAAGTTAGGAGCAACCAGGGTCGCTTTATTTTCAATGAAAGCCACACTAACCGTTTTAATTTCTGGCGGTATGGTTACACCATTAAACCTATATATGCCACAAGACGACCACTGGGTAGCCATAAACAAAAGAACAATGCACGTTTTAATCCAGTTCATATTGCTTGATCTTACGATATAAAGTCCGTTCTGATATGCCTAGATCCAAGGCGGCTTTTTTCCTTTTTCCGTTGTTTTTAAGCAAGGCTTTTTTGATTAATTCTTCCTCCTTATCTTCTAGACTTAAATTCTCTTCCAGCCCAACAGTCTCATTGGGTTCAATCACATAGTGGTGATCGGGAGAGGGTACCGATGCTTCATTCTCAGGTCGGCTAAAGGTTATTTCAGGAGGTGTAGGGTCTTGATCTAAAGAGGCGTTCGCTAATACACGTTGAATAACGGCTTCGTTGCCTTCCAGAATATCTTCCTTCGAATTGCCTTTTTGTAAAAGTTCTAAAACGATCTTTTTGAGATCTGACATTTCATTCTTCATGTCGAACAAAATCTTGTAAAAAATGTCTCGTTCAGAAAATTCAGAATTTGTAGTGGATCCCGAAGAAGTGGTTAATACCGGTAAATTAGTCCTTTGTTGAGGCAAGTATTTCCGCATTACATCAGCTGAAATTTGGTGGTCTCTTTCCAAAACGACCAGCTGTTCGGCAAGATTCTTAAGTTGACGAATATTACCTGGCCAGGAATATTTAGTCAAGAGGTCTTCAGCTTCTACGCTCAATTCAACCTCTGGCGAATGGTATTTCTCTGAAAGGTCAAAGGCAAACTTGCTGAATAGTAAGTAAATGTCCTGAGGGCGATCACGTAACGGAGGCACCTGTATAGGAAGTGTAGAAAGACGATAATACAAATCTTCACGAAATTTTCCGTTCTGAATTTCAGCAAACAAGTCTTTGTTTGTCGCTGTAATTATACGAATGTCTGTCGTCTGTACTTTGGATGAACCTACCTTGATGTATTCCCCATTTTCGAGAAGCCGGAGTAACCTGGATTGGGTTTCCAGTGGAAGCTCACCAATTTCATCGAGAAATATAGTTCCTCCATTGACCGTTTCGAAGTACCCTTTGCGATTGTCGATGGCACCAGTAAATGCACCTTTTTCGTGGCCAAACAGCTCGGAATTTATGGTGCCTTCCGGAATTGCTCCACAGTTTATGGCAATAAACGGCCCATGTTTTCGACTACTCAGTTGATGAATGATCTTAGAAAAGGATTCTTTTCCCACGCCACTTTCACCTTGTATGTATACGGTGATATCTGTAGGCGCAACACGCACTGCAGTTTCCAGTGCATAGTTTAGCCTTGGTGAGTTACCAATAATACCAAAGCGTAATTTTATTTGTTGTAAATTCATTAAGCCAATGCCTTCTCAACTTCTACAATATCTTCAAAAAATGGATTGAGCCCAACGGCTTTTCCGATTAAGGTACTGGATGTCGTGCGTTCAACGAGAACATCAACATACTGGCCCTTTTTGTAATTCTCTTTCGGGAAAATAGTGGAGATGAATTGATCGGATTTACCAACCCAATCCTGATCAGAACGTTTTGATTCACGTTCGACCAATACCGTTACTATGGTTCCTTCGCGATTTTTATTTTTGGTTCGAGAAACCTCGTTTTGAACGTTAATAATTTCAGTAAGTCTTTTCTTTTTAATGTCTAAAGGTACGTCGTCGGCAAATTTTCTTGCTGCTAACGTGCCTGGCCTTTCAGAATAATAATACATATACGAAAAGTCAAACTGTGACCAGTTCATCAAACTCAGGGTGTCTTGATGTTCCTCTTCGGTCTCCGTACAGAATCCAGCAATAATATCGCAGCTAATTCCGCATTCAGGCATAATCTCACGAATTCGTTTGACCTTACCCATATACCACTCTCTGTCGTAGGTACGGTTCATTTTATCCAGAATTCTTGAATTTCCAGATTGTGCGGGTAAGTGAATATATTTACAGATGTTTTGGTACTTTTTCATCGTATAAAGTACATCATCCGTAATGTCTTTTGGGTGGGAAGTTGAAAACCGAACCCGAAGTTTTGAGTTAACCCTGGCGACCATTTCAAGAAGTTGCGGAAAATGAATAGCCGTAGATCTTTCTTCGTCGGTCAACTTCTTAAACTCTTTTTTAGGACCTCCTCCATACCAAAGGTAGCTGTCTACGTTTTGGCCAAGTAAAATAACTTCTTTATACCCTGCGTCGAACAAATCTTGAGCTTCCTTTACAATTGTTTGAGGATCTCTGCTGCGTTCTCTACCTCGTGTAAATGGGACGACACAAAAGCTACACATATTGTCACATCCCCGGGTAATCGAAATAAAAGCGGTAACGCCATTACTGTTCAATCGAGTTGGGATAATTTCCCCATAAGTCTCCTCAAGGGAAAGAAGTACATTGATTGCCTTCGCTCCGTCATCCACTTCGGCAACCAAATGAGGAAGATCTCGGTAGGCATCTGGCCCCACTACGATGTCAACCAATTTCTCTTCTTCAATGAGCTGGTCTTTTAATCGTTCAGCCATGCATCCAAGAATACCAACAACCAGGTTTTTATTTCGTTTTTTGTTTCCTTTAAGTTGAGTTAGCCGAGTCCGAATTTTGTTCTCGGCATTGTCACGAATTGAACACGTATTAATAAAGATGAGGTCAGCATCCTTTTCCGAATTGGTAGTCGTGTATCCATTCTCAGCCATAATGGTGGCTACAACTTCGCTGTCTGCAAAGTTCATAGCGCAACCATAGCTTTCTATGTAAAGTTGTTTGTTATTTAGTCTCCCCATATATCAAAGGCAAATAGAGCCAGCAAAGATAATGGAATGCGTGACAAAGTGGCAGTAAATCTTGCTCTTTGGTCGATTTTAAGGCCGTTTTGAAAGTGAATGGATGTAAGATGACAAAGGTTACTCGCCATAGGTGAAAAATGAAAAAACCTTTTATCTATTATTGCACCATAAATTATCAAAAATAAATTTCAATAATGAAGAACGTTAGAAAATTAGGATTTGCTGGTATAGTAGCAACCATGGTGTTTTTTGGTGCTTGTACAGACGATACAGTAGATCCAGGAAATGGCAACGGAAATGGAGGCGGAGGCAACACAGAGAAATCGTGTAAAGTGACTCAGACTATCGATAACGATAACCTCAAACTTACCTATACGTACAACGGTGACGACTTAGTGCAAATGGTTGAGGATGATGATGGTGAGATAACTACATACAACTTTAACTATGTTGGAGGGAAATTGACTGAAATTACAGAAAATGGAGACGATTCATACAAAATGACATACACGGCTGATCAAATCACCAAAGTTGAGTTTTTTGGTGGAACTGAGCTTGAAGACATTTACGAGGTAACCTACAACACAGACGGAACGCTTAAGGAAGTAGACGAATTCTTATGGGACGGAACGGACAAGGTGTTGTTTTCAAATTTCGCGTATTCATATGCAAATGGAGACTTAAGCAGCGTTGTTAATTTAATTGATGCAAACGATGATGGTATGCTTTCTGACACCATAGATGAAACGGTATCAATTACCGTTCTTGCATTGGATGGTAAGAAAAACCCATTGTACGGTTTACCGATCTATTTGATTGATTTTGCAAACTTTCTTGCACTGACCAAGGCGAATGTAAACGCCGCAACAATTACATTTTTCGATATTCCATTTCCAGTAGTAGGAACGTATACGTATAACGATAACAATTATCCTATTCAAAGCATTATTGATACGGGAGATTCGACGATTACGAATTTTACGTATATCTGCGAATAAGGCCTGGTCAAAATTAATTTTATCATAATTCCCGTTTACCTATTTGGTGGACGGGATTTTTTTTAGACTTTAATTTGTAGAAGAATGAGATTAATTCTGGAAAATAACATTCCCGAAAACGGGTCTATAAATTACCACAACCCCATACTTTGTCTGGGGTCGTGTTTCGCTCAGCGGATAGGAGAGCATTTGGAAGTTTCCAGATTCGATTGTCTCGTCAACCCCAATGGTATTGTGTACAACCCATTGTCTATTGCAATGATGTTGGAAAGAGGATTGTCTACCGATTTCTATAAAAGGGACGAGCTTGCTAATTATAAGGAATTATGGTTTTCGTGGCAACATCATGGTCAGTTTTCAAGTGTTCTGATAGACCAAACGTTAGCCACCATAAATGAAATGCAAACCAGGTTGCACGATAAATTAAATCAAACCAACCTAACTGTGCTGATCACACTCGGAAGTGCATGGGTTTACGAACGCGATGGTACGATCGTGGCAAATTGCCATAAGGCTCCAGCTAATGAGTTTACCAAGAGGCTGTTAGACGTTGATGAAATCGTTGATCGATTTGGGTTACTATTCGGTAAAATGCAACACGTGAATGTGATTTTTACAGTAAGCCCAGTGCGGTATGTTCGCGATGGTCTGCACCAAAGTACATTGAGTAAATCGGTTCTGCATTTGGCCGTCGACAAACTTTGTAAAACGTACACAAATGCGTCTTATTTTTCAGCCTACGAAATCGTTATTGACGAGCTCAGAGACTATCGATTCTATGATGAAGACCTGGTTCACCCGAATTCAATCGCCGTCGATTACGTTTGGAACAAATTCCAACAATCGCAATTCGATCTAGAAACAAAAACAATGGTACACGATTGGCAGAAACTGTCGCAAATGTTAAACCATAAACTGTTACATGCAGAAACCGAAGACTCTAAACGGTTTATTGAAAAACGAAATGTCTCGTTGACTAAATTTAATAAAACGTATTTCTGACGGGAACTACCCATGTCTAGGTATAGT
>CAYZWM010000016.1:0-13586 GCA_964482155.1 uncultured Chitinophagaceae bacterium
TGAACCCTGCAAACGGAGCACCAATTGCAGTACCTTCTCAGGACATGGTGTTGGGTCTGTATTATTTGACCAAAGGTCGAAAAAGCACCAAGGCAAAACCCGTTCATGGTGAAGGCCTGACTTTCTATTCGGATGAAGAGATGACGGTTGCTCACAATGAGGGTAAAGCAGCTCTGCATGCAAATATCAAAATCAAAGCGAGCATACTTGAGGATGGTCAGTTGGTTGATAAGATCATTGAAACGACCGTTGGTCGTGTCATATTTAACCAATTCGTTCCTGAACAGCTAGGCTTTATTAATACACTTCTTACTAAAAAATCATTGAGAACCATTATTGGTGACATGGTTAAAGAAGTTGGTATTGCACAGACAGCTGACTTCTTAGATAACATTAAAGACCTTGGTTTCCAATATTCATTTAAAGGAGGCCTTTCATTTAATATCAGCGATGTTGTATTGCCTGATTCTAAAGAAGGACTTATCGATGCAGCCAAAGTAGAGGTTGAAGAGATATGGGATAACTATAACAACGGTTTTATTACCAACAACGAGCGATATAATCAGGTCATTGATATCTGGACACGTGTTAACTCGAGAGTATCTGATGCTTTGTTAGAGAAATTAACGGCAGACGATCAAGGTTTCAACCCGATTTATATGATGTTGGATTCGGGTGCTCGGGGATCCAAAGAGCAGATTCGTCAGCTTGGTGGTATGCGGGGATTGATGGCAAAACCACAGAAGAAAACAGGTCATGGTGGAACGGGAGAGATTATTGAAAATCCAATTCTTTCTAACTTCCGACAAGGTTTGTCGATTTTGGAGTACTTTATTTCTACTCACGGGGCTCGAAAAGGTCTGGCGGATACAGCACTTAAGACGGCGGATGCGGGTTATCTTACAAGAAGACTGCATGATGTTGCTCAAGACGTGGTGATCAATGCGGAAGACTGTGAAACTCTTCGGGGAATTGAAATTTCAGCACTTAAAGAAAATGAGGAAATCGTTGAGAGTTTGTACGATAGAATCATTGGTCGAATCACTCTTTATGACATTGCAGATCCAAAGACTCAGGAAATAATTGTTGAAGCTGCTTCTGAAATCACCGACGACTTAGCGATTCAAATTGAAGAAGCCGGAATTGATTCGGTTGAAATCAGATCGGTAATGACATGCGAAACGCGACGAGGTGTTTGTGTTAAGTGTTATGGTCGTAGTTTGGCCTCAGGTCGAATGGTTCAACGAGGTGAAGCAGTTGGTGTAATTGCTGCACAGTCGATTGGGGAACCAGGAACACAGCTTACACTTCGAACATTCCACGTTGGGGGTACTGCTTCGAACATTGCATCGGAGTCAGAAATGTCTGTGAAGTACAATGGTGTTCTTGAATTTGATGAAATCAAAACGGTTACTCGAGTTCTGGACGGTGGTGAGTCGGAAGAAGTGGTTGTGGGACGATCTGGAGAGATTAAAGTGATTGATCCAAAAACGAAGGAACTTCTGAACACCTTAAACATTCCTTACGGTTGCATCTTAATTGTAACGGATGGTATGAAGGTGAAAAAAGGCGACGTGATTTGTAGCTGGGATCCATATAACGCTGTTATTGTTACTGACAACGACGGTAAGATCGTATTTAAAGATATTATCGACGGCATTACGTATAAAGATGAAATTGACGAGCAAACAGGATTTAAGGAAAAAGTACTTGTAGAAAACAGAGACAAGAAACTTATTCCAGCCATCTTGCTTCAAGATAAAAAAGGAGAAACGTTACGAGAGTTTAACCTACCGGTAGGCGCTCACATTTCGGTTGAAGATGGGGCAAAAACCAAATCGGGAACGATTATCGTCAAGATTCCTAGAGTATTAGGGAAAACGGGTGATATCACGGGTGGTCTGCCAAGGGTAACTGAGCTTTTCGAAGCACGTAACCCTTCCAATCCAGCGGTGGTTTCTGAAATTGATGGTGTGGTAAGCTACGGAGGTATTAAACGTGGTAACCGGGAAATTATCATTGAGTCTAAAGAAGGTGTGAAAAAGAAATATTTGGTTTCTCTTTCAAAACACATTTTGGTTCAGGATAATGACTTTGTTAAAGCGGGTACGCCTTTATCAGATGGATCAATTACTCCAAAAGATATTCTTGCCATTGAAGGGCCAAGCGCTGTACATCGGTACATCGTAAACGGTATTCAGGAAGTATATCGATTACAAGGGGTAAAAATCAACGATAAGCACATTGAGGTTATCGTTAGACAAATGATGCAGAAAGTAACCATCGTTGATCCAGGAGATACGAAGTTCCTTGAAGGTGAAGGTATCGGAAAACACATGTTTAAAGAGCAGAACAACTGGATTTACGATAAAAAGGTAGTTATTGAGGCTGGAGATTCAAATGACTTGAAACAAGGCCAGATCGTGAGTCTGAGAAAACTTAGAGATATAAACTCAGTGTTGAGACGTAAAGATCTTAAAATAGTAGAGATCAGAGATGCAGTACCTTCAACTTCTGAACCTTTGCTTATGGGTATTACGAAAGCATCGTTGGGTACACAAAGCTTCATGTCTGCAGCATCGTTCCAGGAAACTACAAAAGTTCTGAACGAGGCCGCAATTGCAGGTAAGGTAGATTACCTAACAGGATTGAAAGAAAACGTAATTGTTGGACACTCAATCCCAGCCGGAACAGGCTTGCGAGACTATGAAGATATCATTGTTGGTTCCCAGGAGGAATATGATTTGTTGATGAGTTCCAAAGAGGAAGAGTCACAAACCGTAGGAGAAGTGGAAGCGACAAGCTAATAATTTTTGAAATTTAATGTTGAAAATGCCCCTTAATTGGGGCATTTTTGTTTAATAATTTTTTAAGAGATATGGAAGAATCAAAAGACAACAAAAATCAAAATCAGATAGATATCGAATTAACGGAAGAAGTAGCAGATGGAACGTATTCCAATCTGGCTATTATTTCACATTCAAATTCAGAATTTATCGTAGACTTCATTCGCATGATGCCAGGTATTCCAAAGGCAAAAGTGAAACAACGTATTATTTTGTCTCCCCAACATGCAAAACGCCTCATGCTTGCTTTAGGTGAGAATATTAATAAGTATGAAGATAGTTTTGGAGAAATCCAATCGCACGAACAAGTGCCTAACTTCCCTATGAACTTCGGACCCGCTGGAGAGGCCTAGTACTTATAAGCGGTTTGTATACTGGATTTGAGTAAACACGAAGAACAGATTGGGTATTACATAATTAACTATGTCGCAACTTGGCCAGGATGGATTAGATACCGTGGCTAAAAAAAAACTGGAGGAGGAAGAGGTGATCTTTCAGGGAAATTGTTTGGACGACAATGCGATAACAATCATATAAATATAAGGCGGCCCAGGCCGCCTTTTTTGTGCTTTATTGTTACTTTTTTTTTGGAACATCAAGCTGAATAATTGGTCAGTATCATGGGCTTTTTGAGGTAAGACTTCTTGGAACGGATAAACTTTCTTAATTTAGTAAGCGAAATACTGAGTATATCTTTAAAAAATACACTGCTCTATTATGATTACAACTGTGCAAAAAACAGCTCGGACACTAGCTGGAATTAGTACCTACTCGGGTAGTTGGACCGAAACGGAAGTCAACCATTTGTTAAAGCGAAGCCTTTTTGGGTCAACCAAAGCAGATGTCGACTATTTTCTGACCAAAACTATGACCGATGCGGTAGACGAGCTTTTGTCTCCATCCAATTTTACACCATCACCCCCGGTAAACAATTATAATTCAGGACGAATCACAGATCCTGATATCCCCCTTGGTGAGACATGGGTGAATGGCCCAACCAACGCCGCCCTCAATAATGCTCGGATAAATTCCCTTAGAGCGTGGTGGATTGGTGGAATGATTAACCAGGATCGAAGTATCCTGGAAAAGATGACGCTGTTTTGGCACAATCATTTTTCAACAGAGACGCAGGTATACCGTGATCCAATTTTTGGTTACGACTATCAGCAACTTTTGCGAGAGAATAGTTTAGGAGACTTTAAAAAATTAACCAGGTTGATTACCATTGACCCGGCCATGTTGGTTTATCTCAATGGGAATTACAATACCAAGAATGCACCCGATGAAAACTACGGTCGGGAATTGCAGGAATTATTTACCCTGGGTAAAGGGAGTGATTCGGGGTACACAGAATCTGATGTACAGCAAGCAGCCAAGGTGCTTACAGGATGGCGTATTAATAGAACCAATAGTTCTTCGTATTTCAACCCCAATTTACACGACACATCAGATAAAACATTCTCCACTTTCTTTGGTAATAAGGTTATTAAAGGCCAAACGGGTGCGCGTGGAGAGAGTGAATTGGACGACTTATTGGATATGATATTTAGCGAAGATGAGGTGGCTAAATTTATGTGTAGAAAACTATATCGTTGGTTCGTTTACTACGAAATAGATGCTGCCACAGAAGCGAACGTAATTGAACCGTTGGCAGATATTTTTCGAAACAACAATTATCAAATAAAACCCGTACTAAGTGCACTGTTTAAAAGTGAACATTTTTTTGACGTGGTAAATCAGGGTTGCCTGATAAAAAGTCCGATCGACTTTACGGTTGGTTTAATGAGACAACTCGACGTTCAATTTCCAGATTCGTCCAAGGTAGAAGACCTTTATTATTTCTGGGGAGTAACCTCTGATGTTTGTGCTATTCAGCAGCAACACGTTGGTGATCCACCTAATGTTGCAGGATGGCCAGCCTATTATCAAGCGCCACAGTTTCACGAAATTTGGATCAATACCGATACACTACCAAAACGGAATCAGATTAGCGATATTATGATTATGACTGGAATAAGAAGGAATACAACCTTGCTTAGTGTAGACCCAATTCGAGTGGCTGATATGTTCGATAAACCCGAAGATGCCAACGTATTGGTTGATGATTTGGTAGCGTCTATGTACACGCTGAATATAAGTTCGGATCAAAAAGAACATATGCGTTCTTTCTTGCTTTCAGGTCAAGCGGCTTCGTATTGGACAGCGGCATGGAATGACTATAAAGCCGACCCCTCAAATGCAACATTAAAAGGAGTGGTCAACCTCAGACTTCAGGGATTGTTGAAGTACATTATGAATTTAGGTGAATTTCAATTGTCGTAAATCAAAGGGAGGTTAAAATGAAAAGAAGAGATTTTTTAAAAACAACGGTACCATTTGCAGCATTGCCAGTGGTAATGAACGGACTTCCTCTTACAGCATTAGGGAATCCGGATATGATGAACAGCCTGAGCAAGGCCTTTGTAAATACCGATCACGTTCTGGTCTTGATTCAGATGAATGGTGGCAACGATGGATTAAACACCGTCATACCCATTGATCAATATAGTAATTTGAGTAAAGCCCGGTCAAACATAATGATACCCATAGGTAAGGTATTGGTGTTGGATGGTGAAGACGATACGGGTTTTCATCCAGCCATGACCCATATGAGGGCTATGTTTAACGACGAGAAGTTGTCTGTGGTACAAGGAGTGGGTTACCCAAAACCCAACTTCTCACATTTCAGAAGCACGGATATTTGGCATACGGCATCCGATACCAACGAACATTGGAGTTCGGGATGGGTCGGACGTTATCTAAGCAACGAGTTTCCAAATTATCCCATAGGGTTCCCAAATACAGCTATGCCAGACCCCCTGGCCTTACAAGTGGGGTCGGTCGTTTCGACGGTGTGTCAGGGTGTGAGCGTAAATATGGGAATGGCAATAAGTGATCCAACAGCGTATTATCAGCTCATAACAGGAAACTACACCCAATCTCCATCGTCGAAAGCAGGCAAGGAGCTAGATTACATACGTCTGGTTGCAGAACAGAGTAACGAATATGGACAGGCAGTAAAGGCTGCTGGTGAAAAAGGCAGCACCAAAAGCACCAAATATCCTGCTGCTGGTCAGAGTAGACTAGCAGATCAGCTAAAAATTGTTGCCCAACTCATTTCTGGCGGACTAAAAACCAGAATATACGTGGTTAATATCAACGGCTTTGATACACATGCAAACCAGGTAAGTGCTACTGGAGGAACGGAAAATGGAAATCATTCAAATCTTCTGGGTCAATTGAGTCAGGCGATTGATGCGTTTCAGGATGATTTAGAACTACTGGGTTTAAAAGAACGAGTCCTGGGAATGACGTATTCCGAGTTCGGGAGACGGATCAAATCCAATTTTAGTTTAGGAACAGACCACGGTGCAGCAGCACCTCTATTCTTGTTTGGTGCAAATGTTAAACCTGGGCTTTTGGGAGACAACCCAACCATTGCGGGTACAATCGATGTAAAAGACAATTTGCCAATGCAATACGATTTTAGATCGGTATATGCGAGTGTTTTAAAAGATTGGTTCTGTTTGGAGGATATGGAAGTTGATTCCGTTCTACAAAAAACGCATCAACAATTACCGTTGCTTCAAGATAGTTGCACAACAAGCTCTTCGGATCGAGAGAAACTCAAAAAATCGGGAGATGCCTATATTCTAAATTATCCCAACCCATTTTCTGATGTTACTACATTAAGATATGAGTCTACAGGAGGACATATTGTAATTCAAATCTTCAATTCAAATGCTCAACTTATCGAAACCCTGGTCGATACCGAAATGCCAACAGGAGAACACGAAGTAGTGTTTAACGCAAATAACCTGGCGTCTGGAACGTATTATTACCGGTATCAAAATGGAAGTTTACAACAAACTAAAGCCATGATTTTGGCTAAATAGCATTTACCAAACTTTGGGGTACGGTATTTGTTACTACATGGTGAATTACACGATAAACAAATGAAAAAAAGCCTGGTGAACACAGGGCGGATATTGCTCGCTGTGATGTTCTTATTTTCCGGTATCAGCAAGCTTATATCCTTGCCATTTTTTGATGCTATGGTTGCTGAGTTATTTCTTGGAACCAACTACTACGATTTTCCAAAATCTATGTTTTATACCCAACTACTCAGTCGAGTATTGATCAGTGCAGAATTGGTTTTGGGGGTCGCTATGTTGCAAGACAGGTGGTTTAAAAAAATCGCACTCCCAGGTCTTCAACTCATGCTTCTGGTATTTACCATACATTTATTTTATGAAGGGTTGACAAGCGACAAAGGCTTTATTGAAGGCAATTGTGGCTGTTTTGGTGATGTGCTTCCGATGAATAATCTGGAGAGTATTATCAAAAATATCGTTGCTATGACTATTGGCGTTTTCGTTTGGAAAGGGTATAAAAATGAACACCGAATGGCTTCATGGATACCCCCGGTTGTACTCGGCGCCGTAACCATGATGACTCTGTCGTTTACGATAAAGACCTACCAAAGCGTTGACAAAAGTGAGGTGGATTCACTTGTAGAGTCACCATCGTTCGTCATGAGCTCGGACAGTACAATCGGAATTGATTCGATGTATGTTGAAGGCGAAAATGGGGATTGGGAATGGATAGGAGGGAAGTCAGAAGTCCAGGACACAACCAAGTCATCAGATAATATGACTGAAGTAGATGTGCAATCAATTAAAGCACAAACACCTCCTGAAAAGGAACAAGCCAATACAACCTTGAACATGCTTACGGCATTAGGGACATTCTCTGATGGAGCAAAGCTTGACGTAAGTCAGGGACAACATTTGGTGTGCCTGTTTAGCATGACGTGTGGCCATTGTCAGGATTCGTATAAAGAGATGTGTGAAATGGGTGAATATGCCTCCGCATCACTCCCTAAGATCCATCTAATCAATTATGGTAAAGAGTTTGAGCAACAATATTTCTTTAACCAGGCGGGTGATTGTTCACACCGCTTTTTCAGAACAGAAGACTATACCCAATTTAACCGATTGCTTCAAGGCAAAGGCTTCCCTAGAATGATTGCCTATAAGAATGGTAAAGTTGTCGCGGACTGGGACATTGATAGCTACAATAAGGACGTTTTTATGAAGTTCTATCAGATTGAAGAGAAAAAGGCAGCCTCCGACGGTTTAAACCTAAAAAAGAAGGATGACAGCTTCGATGATGAGTTTAGTACCGATCCATGGAAGTAAGATTCCTTATATTCGGGTCTTAATGAAATCGTTATGAACCGTATTTTTTGGATTCGTTTATTTATCGTTTTACTTATTCTAAGTTTTATTGGCCCCATTTTAGTGATGCTGTGGGAGTACATCGATGTTACTTCAAATTCCAGTGCGTACGGAAGCGTTGCGGGACACCCAAAAGTAATCTCAGGCTTGGTTATCGGGCTGGCTATTTTGGCTTACACCTACGTCCAAACGTTTCAATGGGATTCAAAGGCGTAAAGCATTTTTGCTAAATTCTGGTTTGTCTTGATAGGTGAATCTTGATTTCATTGGTATGAGAAAATGTAAGGCCTTATTAACTATTTTAGTTTGTATATGGATGTGTTCATGTGCCCATAGAGGGGGTGAGTATGTCAGGTTTAGCGATAATGGGTCTGGAAAATTAAGATGTTATTTGACGTACGATACGGTCAATGCAGATATCGATTTCTTACCAGATTCAAAAGATATTGATAGTTACAGTTTTGCATTGGATACCTGGTCGAGGGAAGAGTTAGAGTCCGAGGTCGAAGATTATCACAGAGCCTGTAACGATGTCCATCTTGAACTCGATCAGATCAATGAACTTTTCAAAGGACAAGACTCGGTGAATGTTCAAATATACCAGGTTGTAAAACGTGGCAAAATAAAAGAATCGACTGTGGCGGTATATGGTAGAAACAGTTATTGTATTTTTGGGTACTCGCAATAAACCATTGATTATAAGCTATTTATGTGGAGTTGAGATCGTAGGACACAATCACAAGCTGTGAAGCGGCTTAATCAATATGAATTATTAGTAGAGGAATAACAATGGGAAAAGAACAGACGTCGAAACAGTATATGTTGAATTTGGCTACAGTCCATGGAGCACTTATCGTAGGGCAAGTCATATTCGCAGGGTGTGCATTTTATTTGAATTTTGAAGGTGGCCCTTTAAATGACCCGAACGACGACCTGGTTAATACCTTTCAAATGTTGGTTCCCGTGGCCATTGTTAGTGGAATTTTAGTCGGTCGACTTTTGGCAAGTAAACGCATAAACAAAGCCAAAAAAGAAGCAGAACTGAAAGAAAAACTGGATGTGTATAAAAGCGCACTGATTATGAAATGGGCACTTTTGGAATTTCCGGGATTGTTTGCGCTCATTGCTTACCTACTGTTTGGCCATCTGCTGTTCATGACCTTGTTTGCTATTCCTATTGTGATTTTTGTATTGGAACGACCCACAAAGGAAAAGGTTATAGAAGATCTGGAACTTGAGTCTAAAGAACGGGAGCAATTCAAAAGCAACGATGCCATTGTTGCGGAGACGAGGTAAACGTCTGGATTTTGAATATAAGCGACTTATCGTCGGTTAAAATTCATTCAAGATCAATCTGTGAATAGGGAAGGTAGATGCCTTTGTCTTTCAGGTTTTTTACAAAATTTTTTCGATCATCATCATACAAATCTTGAATTTCTCTAGAATACCCAAAATGGGTTTCTTTAAGATGTTTTTGAAGGCCATATAAAAAGACGAAATCATCGGACGATTCTGTCGAATTAATGTTTAGTGTCCACCCGTCTATAGACATAAGTTGCCAGGAATATTCACGATCCAGAGTAATCACATAAGCCAGTGTGTGTTTCGTTACTATAGGTTTGATCCAAATAACTTTTTCCGGACGTTTAGTAATCATATCGTACCAATCGTAACCGTCTGATAAAATCGAATCTTTTTTGCTAAAGAAAAGTAGACCGACTACTGCCAAAAACACACCTCCTCCGATGGATATTGATTTTTCGGAAAGGAATATCCCAACGATGATTGTTGCCAAGCCGATAATAGATCCTACTATGACGGCCAATAGACTGGCATCCTTGTCTTTTTTCTTCGCTTTAACCAGAAAGCTCCTAAGTTGATATTCCAGAATTTCGTTCGACATGGTGAGGCAGGTAAGTGTGTTGACCTCAAATATACCGATTGACTTTGTATCACTACTCTCAATGTTAAGATCCCAACTTACTCAACTCCTTCTCATAGTCGTATTGCAAGTCTTCATGAAGAGATGACATCGTCTTGCGAATGCCATTTATTTGACGATCAAATAGATTGGTTAGAGTGACATTGTTCTTAATGGATGGTTGAACCTCTACCAACTTTGAACAGAAGTATAAAAGCAATTCAACTTCCGTTTCTTTTTTCTTCGAATAGCGAATGTACTTTTTCGTGTTTCGCAAGATTTTTCGGCTGCTTTTCTTAATAAAGTAGTAGGTCGAGGTGTTAATTTCTTCAAAACGCTCATCCATTTCCGCCTTGACAGATTCAATATAAGCTTGTTCGTTCGACGCACTAAACAAGAGATAGGTGAGCAGTTCTTTGTTCTCCTTTTTGAAGCGAGCAAGACTTAAACACAAGTCTATTAACTCCTTTGAAGAGGAATAACCAAGTTCATCTTTGATCTCTTTAATACTAGCGGTTTTCATAATCGTATTTAGCAGTGCACAAACCTACATTTAATATGGCAATAGGTCGTATGATAAAAAAAGGGTTGTTGAAATGAATCAACAACCCTCTAAATATAATCTTTAGGTTTAAGCTTCTGCTTGTTCTTCGTATTCCGATAAGGGCAAACATGCACAAACCAGATTCCGATCGCCGTAAGTGTCATCTACTCGGGAAACCGAAGGCCAGAATTTTTTGGCCTTAACCCAGGGTCTTGGGTAGGCTGCCATCTCTCTGGTGTATTTGTGTGGCCACTCCGAAGAAGTTACTGTCTCTGCTGTATGTGGCGCATTGACCAATAAATTATCTTCTTTAGAATAGGTGCCGTTCTCAATCGCTTTGATCTCTTCTCTGATAGACAATAACGCATCACAGAATCGATCCATTTCCTCTTTACTTTCACTTTCTGTTGGTTCCACCATCAATGTGCCAGCTAGAGGGAAAGCTACCGTTGGTGCGTGATATCCATAGTCCATCAATCGCTTCGCAATGTCTGCAACCTGAACGCCAGAACCGGCTTTCAATACCCGTGTATCAACAATCATTTCGTGCGCAACTGTTCCATTTTTACCGGTGTAAAGCATTGGGTACGCTTCACTCAGTTTTGCCATGATGTAGTTCGCATTCAAGATCGCCATTTTGGTTGCTTCCTTCAATCCTTTGGCTCCCATCATTTTTATGTAGGCATACGAGATCAATAATATACTTGAACTTCCAAATGGAGCTGCGGACACGGCCGACATGGCTTTGTCCGATCCTATTGGAACCACTGAATGGCCAGGTAAGTAAGGCAATAAATGAGCCGCTACACCAATGGGACCCATACCAGGTCCACCACCACCATGAGGAATACAGAATGTCTTATGTAGGTTCAGGTGACAAACGTCTGCGCCAATCATGCCCGGATTCGTTAATCCAACCTGAGCATTCATATTCGCACCATCCATATAAACCTGGCCTCCGTTTTCGTGTACAATAGACGTTAAGTCTTTAATGGTTTCTTCAAACACTCCATTTGTAGATGGGTAGGTAACCATAATACATGCCAGATTTTCTTTGTGAAGTTCAGCCTTCATTTTCAAATCTTCGATGTCGATATATCCGTTGTCCAAACACTTTACAACAACCACTTTCATACCTGCCATTACAGCGCTGGCTGGGTTTGTGCCATGGGCAGAAGAAGGAATTAACGCAATGTTTCTATGCCCTTCCCCGTGATCTTTAAAGTACGCCCGTATAACCATCAAACCAGCATACTCACCTTGTGAACCGGCGTTGGGCTGCATGCTCATACCGGCAAAACCGGTTATTTCCGATAGGTCACGGTCAAATTCCTCAATCATTTCGTAGTAACCATCAACCTGGTTTCTTGGAACAAACGGGTGAATGGCATTGAATTCTGGCCATGTCACAGCGATCATTTCCGACGTTGCGTTCAATTTCATGGTGCAACTTCCCAGAGAAATCATCGAATGTGTAAGAGACAAATCTTTGTTTTCCAACGATTTGATGTATCTCAACATTTCATGCTCAATACGATATTTGTGAAATACTTCGTGAGTCATGAAGTCTGATGTTCGAACGAAGTTCGAGTTCCAGTCTAAGGTTAAGTTTTGCGAATAGGTATTCACATCAACAGATGTATTGTTTGCTTCCGCAAAGCAATTTGCAATTTGCTGAATGTCACTCAATTCAGTCGTCTCGTCAATAGAGATTCCTATATAGTTACCTCCGTTACGGAAGTTTAACTCCTTGCTTTCGCCTAAGGCAATGATGGCTTTTATTTGATCTGAATTCAAACCGTCAACGCGTAGGGTGTCAAAGAAGGCGGAGTTGGATTGCGCATAACCAAGTGATTTAAGTGCCTGATTTAATATTTTAGCAAGGCCATGAACTTTCCCAGCGATTTTCTTCAATCCACTGGGGCCATGATAAACACCATACATACTCGCCATTATGGCAAGCAATACCTGAGCGGTACATATGTTTGACGTTGCTTTGTCTCGTTTAATATGTTGCTCACGTGTTTGTAAAGCCATACGCAACGCCATTTGTCCTTTGGCGTCTTTACTAATGCCAATTATTCGACCGGGAATCTGACGTTTGTAAGCCTCTTTTGTTGCAAAGAATGCAGCGTGTGGTCCACCATATCCCATGGGTACTCCAAATCGTTGTGAATTTCCAACAACCGCATCCGCTCCCCATTCGCCTGGAGGGGTTAACAATGTAAGAGCCAGAAGGTCAGAAGCTGCTGCGACCAATACGCCACTTTTGTGTGCTTTTTCGCAGAAGGCTGAATAATCTCTCACCTCTCCATTTGCATCGGGATATTGAACAATTGCACCGAAAAAGGACTCATCCAGAGAAGCTTCCTGGTAATTTCCGAATACCAATTCTACCCCAACCGGAAGTGCTCGTGTTTTGATAATGTCGATGGTTTGAGGAAAGATCGTGTTGTCTACAAAAAATTTGTTGGCTTCCTTTCGCTTGCAAATGTTGTGAAACATGGTCATTGCTTCAGCTGCTGCAGTACCTTCGTCAAGAAGCGAGGCATTGGCCAGTTCCATTCCAGTTAAATCAATAACCATGGTTTGATAGTTTAGAAGCGCCTCTAATCTACCTTGAGCTATTTCGGCCTGATAAGGCGTATACTGCGTATACCACCCTGGATTTTCCATTACGTTACGAAGAATAACACCTGGTGTGTGGGTGTTGTAATACCCCATACCAATGTAATTCTTGTATACCTTATTCTTCGAAGCGATTTTTTTAAGGTTCGCCAGGAAGTCCTGTTCGCTTTGTGCTTTAGATATGTTGAGTTCACCAGTTAATCGGATGTTCTCAGGGATGGTTTTTTCAATGAGTTCATCCAGACTTGAAACGCCAATAGTTGACAGCATTTCAGCTTGTTCTGCCTTCGTAGGGCCGTTGTGCCGATCTTTGAAAAAATCGATTTGACTAACGTTTAAATGCATTTTTTGCTCCTTTAAAAATGAGT
>CAYZWM010000016.1:13608-24693 GCA_964482155.1 uncultured Chitinophagaceae bacterium
AGCATGACAACTCGAGCTTATTTAAGCGTCTAATGAGTTGATTTTTAGGTAGTTGTGTCCTTTTGTTGATTTAAGTTGTTTAAATAATCCTGAAGCCTGGGGTTTGATAAAGCGATACGGTCTAATGCTTCACTAATTATTCTACTAATGCGTTGATATTCAGGCTCAAGACTGTGTATTGATGCACTAAGTTGTTCAGCGGCCATTCGATTGGCTTCAATGTCATTCGATTCTGTGGCGTAGTGAACTTTAAACTCTTCCTTTGTTAATTCTTGATGGTCAATAGCTTGCCTCAAATTCTTGGCTTGAATTTTAAGTGATTTCATTTCGTTAAAGATCTTTCCATATTCTTTCATGAAATGTGAATACGTTTTTTTGATGCCCTTGTATTTAGCCAAATGGTTGCCAAATTCTTCCGTCATTTGGTCAACATAAAACATGTCAACGTATCTCAAATGATCAAATATATGATTGTTTCTTTCGTCTATCGTTGAAACATCGATCTGAAGAAACTGATAGGTTTGAGACAATTTGACGTCAAGAGAGTCGAGTCGAGAATAGTAACGTTCGTCTATCGAATTACAACCCGTTGAAAAAATGTTTAAAGAGGATACAGTTATAATGAAAATTCCCAAAAAGAATCCGTTTTTTGCGTTCGTCATAATTTTGTCTTAGTTTTATCCAGAATAAAATGGCCAAAGAGGGAGCAAAGGTAAAAAAAATAAAGCGGTTCATGTTTCTGAAGGACGTGTTCGTTATTGCCTTTTCGGCATTCGGCGGACCTAATATGCACCTTGCACTATTTCAGAAACGAATGGTTGAAAGAAGGGGCTATTTGTCCGAAGCAGAGTTGTTGGAATTGTACTCACTTTCCCAAATGCTGCCGGGGCCGAGCAGTACACAAACCATTACCTCAATGGGGTATAAATTCGGTGGTGCAACCTTAGCATTCCTCACCCTCATTATGTGGGTATTGCCCGCTTTTGTGTTCATGTCCATCTGCTCATTTCTTTTCGAATTCTTTGATCCTGAAGTAACTCATCAGGTTTTTCGATTTATCCAGCCTCTGGCAGTTGCATTTATTTTTACTGCCGGACTTAGGATGGCGTTAAAGGTGAATAAAGGAAGAATGAAATTAATTCTGATGGCATTGGCCTTTATAATCGTTGCCTTGCTACGACATCCATTGGAGGAGTATGTGAAAACACCCTGGATGTTTCCATTTATTCTAATTGGCGGAGGTGTAATCAGTTATTTTTTGAGTAAAAGTGACGAAGAGATTGTTAAGGAAAAAGAGGCCAGGCCCAAACTGGTCATAAAATGGACGTACCCCATCATGTTTGCGTTGATTTTTATTGGTGCGGCGTTGATAGGAAAGTTTTCTGGTCATAGAATATTTGTCTTGTTTGAGAATATGTATCGGTTTGGTACATTGGTTTTTGGCGGTGGTAATGTGCTCATACCCATGATGGTAGAGCAATTCGTCAAATTTAATGAGTGGATCAATATGGAAGAATTCCTGACCGGTATTGGACTTAATCAAGCCATACCTGGTCCCATATTTACGATTGGAACGTACAGCGGTGGCATGATTATGCGCCAGTTCGGCACAGGGTGGCAGCTCATGGGTTGTCTGGTGGGTACCATTGGTATTTTTCTGCCTGGAACATTAATGATCTTCTTCGTGTATCCAATTTGGGATAATATCAAGTCGTATAAGATTATAAGTAGATCTCTTGATGGGGTTATCGCAGCGTCATCAGGACTGGTGTTAGCGGCGGGGTACATCCTCTTCTTGCCAGTTGCGTTTAAATGGAAGGAAGAGAATAGTTTCCATTATACAAACCTTCAGGAGCATGACTTTGTTAATTATTTTGACATTGGTCTAATTATTGTTTTGTCTATATTGTTGAGGAGATTTAATATCCCTGCACCGATATGGGTTATTTTAGCGATTTTAGCTGGTATCATTTTTAAGACGTAAACGTATTACAGTAAAACGGAAATTTTGAAGGTAAGAATACTTGTATTTTTAGGGTTGTATTTGATGGGAATTCCTTTGTTTGCGCAAGAGGAGGATAAATCCGATGAAAAGGATAAAGATCTTGTTCAGTTTTCGGGTGTTGTTATGACGCCAGACAGCCTAATGGGTATTCCGTATGTGAGTGTGGTTACCAGAAGGACAAAACTTGGATCGTATAGCGACTATAATGGGTATTTTAATTTTGTGGCTCAAAAGGGAGACACCATAGATTTTGCCTGTATTGGTTTTAAAAGTTCATACTACATCATTCCAGATACTTTAAGTGAGAATAAATATTCAATGATTAAGTTGTTGACCGAGGATACGCTATATCTCCCGGCTACCGTTATTACACCTCTTCCACGAAGAGATTTATTTGATTATTATTTTGTCAATGCGGATATTCCGGATGACGATATGCACCGCGCCCGAAAAAATTTGGAGCGTGAACGATTGAAGGAACAAAGTGAACAGTTACTACCTGACGGCTCTGAGAGCGGGAAGTATTACCTCACCCAGCAGGCCAGGGCATATTATTCAGCAGGCCAGATTGCCCCGAACAATTTGCTAAACCCATTTGCATGGGCGCAATTTTTTGAAGCCTGGAAACGAGGCGACTTTAAGAAAAAAGATAAACGCATTACTGGCGAGTAACAGCCATTAGTGTGAGTTAAAATGGAGAGTTGAATTCAGTAAAGGCGGAATAATGTTTGTCTTTCTCGGATAATTTAACCTCTTCTGCGATCCACTTAATATCGAACGCAGGATCATTATACATCAAACCACCTTCAGATTCTACGTGATACAATTGTGTGCATTTGTAAGAGAAAATAGTGTGGTCTTCAAGGGTGCAAAATCCATGAGCGAAGCCGGGTGGAACCCAAAACATGGTTTTGTTTTCGCCAGACAGCGTTATGGAAAACGACTTCCCATACGTGGGGCTGTTTTTTCGAATATCAACAATTACATCCTGAACCGATCCGGTAATGGCTCGGACCAGTTTGCCCTGGTCATGTGGAGGGTGTTGGAAGTGCAAACCACGTAACACGCCTTTGCCTGACAAAGACTGATTGTCTTGTGCAAAATCCATGTCAATTCCGGCGTCAATAAACGTTCGATCGCTATAGCTTTCGAAGAAATATCCTCGTGCGTCACCAAAAACATTGGGCTGAATAACAAGGGGCCCATCGATAAAGATCTTTTTAAATTCCAAATTGCTATATGTTGGTGCAAATTTGTAAAACTTTATCGGATATTGTTGATAACAATGGTTTAAATTGACATCTATCCGGATATCAGATTTTAATTTTGAATGATGGACAAGCAGATGGAAAGAGATTACCTAAAGACGTTAAATCCACCTCAGCGAGAGGCCGTGTTACAGACCAAAGGTCCGGTAATGATTGTGGCGGGGGCCGGGTCTGGAAAAACTCGAGTACTCACCTACCGTATTGCCCACATGATTGCATCGGATATAGATCCGTTCAATATTTTGGCATTGACCTTTACCAACAAAGCGGCCAAAGAAATGAGAAAGCGTATAGAGGCTGTGGTAGGCCCAGAGGCAAAGAATATCTGGATGGGAACATTCCACTCCATATTTGCCAAAATACTGCGATTTGAAGCCGGTAAGCTCGGCTACCCAAGTAATTTCACCATCTACGATACAGACGACTCAAAAAGCTTACTAAAGTCCATTATCAAGGAAATGAAGCTTGACGATAAGGTGTACAAACCCAATATCGTGTTGAACCGAATAAGCGCAGCAAAGAATGGGTTAATTACCTATAAGATGTATGGAGGGGCAGATGAACTCACATCGTATGATTCAGTAAGTGGCAGGCCACATATCGCCAAGATATATGCGGCCTATGCGAAACGGTGTTTTATGGCTGGAGCAATGGATTTTGACGACCTGCTGCTCAAAACATTTGAACTTTTTACCTTACACATCGACGTGTTAAATAAATACCAGCACAAGTTTAAATACGTGATGGTTGATGAGTATCAAGATACGAACCATTGCCAGTATATGATTGTCAAAAAACTGGCTGCCGTCAATGAAAATATTTGCGTGGTAGGTGATGATGCCCAAAGTATTTATTCTTTTCGGGGAGCGACTATTCGGAATATCCTGAATTTTGAGAAAGACTATCCAGATTAAAAAGTGTTTAAGCTGGAGCAGAATTATCGATCTACTCAAACCATTGTGAACGCAGCGGGATCGATCATCGCTAATAACAAAGAACAGCTCGAAAAAAAGGTTTGGACAGATAATCAATTAGGCGAAAAAATTAAGGTAATGCGGGGTGTTACCGATAATGAAGAGGGAAGGTTGATTGCTCAATCCATCTTTGAAGAAAAGATGAAACAGCAACAACCCAACAAGGATTTTGCTATTCTTTACAGAACCAATGCCCAGTCTAGAAGCCTTGAAGAAGCGCTGCGTAAACACAATTTGCCTTACCGGATTTATGGAGGAACTTCTTTTTACCAACGAAAAGAAGTGAAGGATATGATTGCGTATTTGAGGCTGACTATAAATCATAAGGATGAAGAAAGTCTAAAACGTATAATCAACTATCCAACACGAGGAATTGGAAAAACAACCTTAGATCGGGTGCAGTTAAATGCAGCCGAGCAAGGCGTGTCGTGGTGGGACGTTGTTGCCAACGCAGAACTATTCCCCAACCTGGCATCGGCCAAATCCAAATTGACTGACTTTGCGATTAAGATCAAGAGTTTTGCTACGATGCTTCAGTCTAAAGATGCCTACGAATTGTCCATGCACATTGCCAAGTCAGCTAATTTATTGAAGAGTTTGTACGACGATAAAACGGTAGAAGGCATAAGCAGATATGAAAACGTAGTTGAGTTGCTTAATGGTATTAAGGAATTTGTAGAGGATGATACGTCTGAGTTGGAAAAGAACCTGGGGATTTATTTGCAGGATATCGCGTTGATTACCGACGCCGATAAAGATGATGGTTCAGAAGACAAGATATCGCTTATGACCATTCATGCGTCAAAAGGACTGGAGTTTCCAAATGTCTACATTTCGGGAATGGAAGAAAACCTCTTCCCATCTCAAATGAGTACAGGAAGCAGAAAAGACCTTGAAGAAGAAAGAAGGTTGTTTTATGTGGGTATGACCCGAGCAGAAAAAAAACTTACACTTTCCTACGCCAATTCAAGATTTAGGTTTGGCCAACTTTTACCTGGTGAGCCCAGTCGGTTTATAACCGAGATATTAGAAGAGTTTATTGAGGTTGACCGAAAGGCGTTCACGAAAAAAGCAAGCTCAAATGACGAGTCCGGCTTTAGTCGATTCGCTAATCGAAACAAACCCAAACCCAACTTCCAAAACAAGTATGGGAAGTCTAATCAGGCTGCCAAATCAATAGTGCGGCCACCTGTTATAGGCGATTTTGAGCCCGAAGACACCTCCGCAATAAAAGTGGATGATGTGGTGGAGCACCAGCGTTTTGGAAAAGGTAAAGTCGTTCTTGTTGACGGAGATTTTGGCAACAAAAAGGCAACCATCGAATTTGAACAATTTGGAAAGAAGCAACTGGTATTGAAGTTTGCTAAACTCCGGTTTGTTGCATCCCCATCCTAGGCACTCTGTTTATATCGATCGAGTATAGTCCGAAGTTCTTGCATTGCAGTCGGTTTAAGAAGGTATTCATTCATACCGCTGTCCATGGCTTTTGGGAGCACTTGTTCTTCCGGTAGGGTTGTAAAAGCAATGATGGGAATACGTGGATCGGCTTTTCGAATATCCCTGGCAACCGAATAACCATCGTCTCTAGGCATCTGAATGTCAAGCAATACCAGATTGTATTCGTTTTTCGACATAAGTTTGAGGGCTTGTGATTTAGTGTTGGCTAAATCGAAAGGAATTCCGAGTTTGGTAAACATGATGCCTGCGAAAAGACTGTTGATCTCGCTGTTGTCCACCAGAAGTAGTTTAATGTTTTCTTTCATCGTAATAGCAATTAAAGTAGTAGTAGTACTTTGACAAACCCTGTGCCAACAGGATGACAAAGATACAACTTATTGAATTACAGAGTGTTAAATCAATAGACCTTTTATGGGAAATGTCCCAAAAAGAGAAAATATTCTCAAATTTGTTATTTGAATAGCGTTTTTAGCGCTTCCCAGAGCAATCTTTTTTTGCCTTGATCACGTTGAATCGTTTGTAAGTCGTCTGCCGATAGAATAGAAAATTGCTCCACCTGATGCACTTCGTAGTGGGTTAACGTGGTTGGGCTATGTGTCCCAAACAGAATGACCTTCGACTGGGGGGTAAGCACTTCTACTATGGAACGTACGTTTTGCTCCTTAGGTGTTTGGATAATTTGACATAGTCCCATATCTACCTGAACTGCAGCCATTACCTTCGTCAAAAAGTCTTTGTCCTGGGGGGCAAGTTCTCCAGATTGAACCCCGATGGATATCGTAGGTGATGTGTTTTCTTCTTCCTGGTTAGGAATGCCTTGTACGGTATTGGATTCCGGAAGTATGTAGGCCTCATCAAAAAGGCGTTCTACCATCGAATCATCAAGTTGCCACGTTGTTTTGTCCATCTCCCTGCAAAATTATTCCAAATGTTTAAAATGGCAATCGGAAAGATTTTTTCCGAGTTTTAGGCAAAAATAAGTGGTAAACGAGGGTATTGAATCATTGTAATCTCAAAATGAGACGACAGGCTTCGGATAAAAGTGAGCAAAAAGGTTAGAATGTGTTTTAAATCGAGCTTATTCTAGAAATGGGAATAAAGAGTCCCAAAATGGTACAAATGGTTCGCTGATTTCCGGTTAACTTATTGAGAACTAAACCTTTAACAAGTGGCATACAGTTGGATTGTATAGTACTGTAACTTTCGAGAGAAAGAGCACATGGTTAATAATTTTCATCATAAGTAGTAGTTTAGTATTTTATCTTTGATTTTAAGCCCTGACCTATATGGTCGGGGCTTGTCATTTAAGCCAATTCCGCAATTTAATCATTTTTCAACAGTGTTCTAAGGTTGTACTAAGACTATTAGGCACTATGTTTGCGTTGTATCTGTAAATATCTGTAGTTGTGTTGGCCCGTAACGACATATCGTCTCATTCTTTCTTAAACAAAATAGTCTTGTTGTCCTTGGTTTTTGCCCTGGGATACTGTCCTGTTGCGCAAAGCCAATCCTTTGACCAAAAGACCATCAGCATTTTCTTTCCTACCGATGGAGACGAACTCAATACGAAGTCCAAAAAATTAATAAGGGAGAGTATCCTGGAACTCAACGAGTATCTCATTAAGCAGATATTTATTGAAGGCCATACAGACAGCGATGCTTCTATGACCTATAACGTAACCCTTGCTACACAACGCGCCAATAACGCGAAAGAGTTCTTACTGTCTCAAGGGGTACATGATTACATGATTCACCTCGAATCATTTGGGGAAACGAAGCCAATAAGTAACAACAAAGCAGAAAACCGTCGCGTTCAGATTACCATTATCTATGAGACCAACGCGTTTGATGAAGATATTGTGGTCAAAACAGGAGACGCAAAAATTATTAAAATATCGACGTACCACGCCAATACCAAAAAACCCTTGCCCTGCAGTTATGTTGTTGAAAAGGATAAAAAGAACAAATTTTCCAACACCAATAGCCAGGCTGTGTGTTATTTCGATCGCAGCAAATATGGAAATATCAATATTACGTTTTCCAAAAGTGGTTTTTTGAATGAAACGGCTGTGGTGCGAGATGATGCGGTTAAAAATACCGGTGATACGCTTAGTCTTGAGGTCTACCTGAAGCCCGTGGAGGTTGTTCAAAAGATTCGGTATGACCACATTTATTTTTACACCGATACGGATAACTTTAAACCCGCCTCAAAACCGGAACTGGAAAAGTTGGTTCAAATGCTCAAAGAGTTCCCTGGTTTATACGTGGAGATACAAGGTCATATGAACTTTTCAGAATCACGAAAGGCGAATGTATTTCAGCGTATTTATAACCACGACTTATCGCATAAGCGTGCACGTGCGGTATACGATTATTTGATTACCCGTGGAATCGAAAAAAAGAGGCTCACCTATAAAGGCTTAAGTAACTTTAGGATGATTTATCCAATCCCTCAAAACGCGAAAGAGTCCGATCAGAATAAACGAGTAGAAGTATGGACACTTCAGGTCGTTGCCACCAAATAATTTTCCAGAAACCGTCTTAGTCGAACAGCCTCCAGTCTACCCCAAATCGCAATGCGCGACCAATTATTGGATAGTTCTCTGCCGAAAATGAATCGTTGATAAAATATCCCTGTGTAAAATGCTGAACGGAAACAAACAGCAGCATGGAATTAACCTGGGTATTGATGAAAAAGTCAACCAGGGGATAACCTCCCACCGTATTTTTAGATAAGGTGAATTGCCGTATAGCAGGGTTATAACCATACCCTTTAAACTCTGAGAAATAGGTAAGATCGAAACCCACCCGAGCCCACATGTTTTTGTTAAACAAAAATCCTTCTTTATATAAACTCGCTTTATAGAGAATGTCTGGTACAGGCATCACCTTGTTAGACGAATACTGAAAGGTGAATCGGTGTTTGAAATGGATGCTTCGTCCGATGTGAAAGTGATTTGAAACAAAACCGCTGGCGTACGTAATACCGGACTGCATCTGGTTCGGCAGGCCCGTGGTATCATAGTATACGAAGTTTTGATACTGTCGCCAGGTTCCACCAATTTGAAACGCCGTTTTAGTGACGCTTAGAACGGATTGAATGTCAATAATGTCTGTTTTATTCAACCGGTTATGCCAGTAGTAATAATTGCTGCCAAAAAACTGATCGTTGTAGTTTGGCCGGTGTTTGATTACGTTAGCGATTAATTGCCATTTGGACCGTTTCTTTTCCGTAGTCAACTTGGCTCGAAGAGCATAGTCGCCTGAATAATAACCAATTGGGGCATATTTGAGTTCGGCAAACAAAATACCCGGTTTCGAGTCAAGTTGCCCACTGGCACCAAGTTGAAGGTGTTGCAATCGACTTTGGTGGGCATGAAGCTGTTTTACCGTAATGGCCTCGTGCAAAATCCAATATTTTAAAACGCTTCGGTTTGTTCGTGCAACCCGGCCAATTCGGTTTTGAATAACGGAGTAGAAAATGGAGTCTAATGTTTCCAGGCTAATAAAACGTTCTTCAAACAGAGTGTCTGGGTTATTGTCAATAAATCGATTGATGTTCCGTTTATATTCAAAGCTATGAAACCAGTGTTTCGATATGTTGGCTGTGGTTGTATCGTCCACTACCGTAGTGTCGTCAACCTGTATGGTGCGATCACCATCTCGAAAAAACTGTTGGAAGCTAAAACTTCGATTGATAAAGAGGTTTTGTGCATCGCTTAATTGTGCCTGTGCTGAATACAACTTGCCTCGACCGACTAACGTATCAAAAGAAACTCGATTGCCAAGTCCAAACGTCTCTTTGATGGTATTCTTATTGTTAATGAAGTTGGTGAAAATTTCGTAACGCCTATTCTTAGTAACAAAATGTGAATACAAATTGGTGCTGAACATATTGGAAATACGCTCCAGATTAAACAGGGGGAGGTTGTTGAAATACAGATTATGCGATTTTGCTCGCGTATAATCAATGCCAAAACTCCAGTTTTTTGTAATGTTTTGTGAATGCTCTGCTTTTAGAAACAATAAGTTGCCGGAACCCTGGCTGTATTTAAGACGCGTACGTGCCGTTTTGGAGTCGTAGTACAGTGTACTGTCTTTCTGGTATCCGTAAGGCCTAAATAAAGGGTTGCTTAGTACAAACACGTTCGTATT
Source organism: uncultured Chitinophagaceae bacterium (assembly GCA_964482155.1). Classification (GTDB taxonomy): domain Bacteria; phylum Bacteroidota; class Bacteroidia; order NS11-12g; family UBA9320; genus UBA987. The sequence continues at coordinate 23,469 of CAYZWM010000016.1, forward strand.
GGGTAGGATGGGCACCAAACTTTTAAACGGGCTTGCTATCCGTCCTAAATGAAGTCCTGGGTGAACATTAATAGATTCGTTAAAGAGCCTGTGGGTGAAACCGAGGATTGTGTCTTCCCTCACCACATCAAACGCAAGGTCTTCAGTTGAGGCTGACGTGATAAAATAGGATAAATCACGCTTGTAGTGCGTTGTATCAAATATCTGGCCTGTGCCTATAAATGACTGAAAGATAAGTATGGCAAAAAATGTACTTCGCAACTCAATTCGAATTGCCGCAAATGTAATGACTAATCCCCAATGGAATTTCTAAAATTCTTCTCAAATACATCTAAAAGACAGGCAGTATCTTTGCCTCGATAAAAATGATAAAGTTGTACGATTATTTCATCATTGGGCAAGGTCTGGCTGGCTCTGTTTTAGCCCTAAAACTTTTGGAACAAGGAAAGACAGTCCATGTATTTGAAAGCCCTGAGCCCAATACTTCATCAAGTATTGCCGCTGGTATTATGAATCCCATAACTGGGAAACGGATGACGGTAAGTTGGAAAGCAAAAGAAATGTTTCCAGTTGCCGCCAAATTCTATGCGCACGCTGAACGGACATTAGGCCGGTCGTTTTATGACCCATTACCGGTATATCGGGTGTTTAGTTCTATTGGCGAGCAAAACGACTGGACGTCAAAACTAAATGACAACAAATATGCCCCATTTTTAAGGCCAGATGCGATACAAACTCTGGATGAACAGCGCTATAAGAATCCGTTTGGTTCATTGGCGGTGAGTGGAGGTGGCCGAGTAGATGTTCCATCATTTATTCAAGGGGTTAGCGATCTTTTAGAAAAACAAAAGGGTAAGACCATAAAAAAGATCGGGGCAGACGACTTATCTCTCCAGGAAAATCAGTTTCACATAGACGGTCTACACGCGGAGAAAGTCGTTTTTTGTACCGGGTTGGATACCGGTTTGTGGAGTTTCTTACCATTTACACCTATGAAAGGCGAGGTGTTGGAGGTTGAGGGCGAAGGCCTTGACAAGGACAAAATTATTGTAGGCGGCTGTTTTCTAAGCCCTAAATCGAATGGAAATTTTTATGCAGGTGCTACATATGACTGGCGTAACATCGACCTAACGATTACGGAAAAAGCAACTCATGAACTTCAGGAAAAACTAGATCGTTTTGTCCATAAACGACCCAAAATAACGCAACAAAGAGTAGGTATTCG
>CAYZWM010000016.1:24708-28423 GCA_964482155.1 uncultured Chitinophagaceae bacterium
TTATTGGGCGAGCATCCAACGTATAAGAATATGTTTCTGTTTAGTGGTTTAGGCAGTAAAGGGGTTTCCATGGCGCCCTACCTTGCCAATGATTTGTTTGAGCTGATGGAATCGGGTAAAGAACTTGAAAAAGAAGTGAATTTGGCGAGGTTTTTATGAAAAGAGTATTGATTTTCTTTTTAAGGTTACTGGTGTTTTGGTTGTGGTTTTTTGCCTGCGCCAGAGTCCTCTTTTTTGTGATGAATTTCTCAAGTATAGAAACACCAAATGCGACGTCTATTCTCCAACCTTTTTATTATGGGTTGAAGTTGGATTTTTCAATCAGCGGATATGTGATGCTGGTGAGTGGACTGATGGTGTCGCTTGGGCATCTTTTTAGGAGCCCGAAACTGGGTGTGCAAACCGTACGCATTTTTAACAAATTTGTACTAATCGTTTTTGCCTTGTTTCTGGTAGTTAATGCTCGTTTATATACGTATTGGGGACATCACGTAGATGCCTCGATTCTGGATTACTTAAAAACGCCTAAAGAAGCCTTAGCTTCTGCCAATTGGCGGGATTGGTTTGTCACCCTTGTTGTTTCACTTGGATTCATTTGGGCCATGTTTCAGATGTATAGAATTGCGTTTTTTTATAAATGGAAGAACATTGATTTTAAGAGGAGGCTATCGGTACCTACCCTCGTGCTTACAGCCATTTTAATCGTTCCGATACGAGGCGGTTTTGATGTGGCATCTTTAAACGTCAGTTCCGCTTATTTTTCGGAGGATAACTTTCAGAACCACACGGCTCTTAATCCTGTATGGAATGCACTGTACTCCTTAAGTGAACAAACAGACGATGGGGAGTTGGTTTTTATGGATCCAACGGTAGCAGATTCCATTCATAGTGAGGTGTTTGATAACGGGTTATTTGAGAATGACGAATTAACCCTTAACAACAAAACCAATGTGGTCTTTATTATTTTAGAGAGTTTTACATCAAACGTAGTGGGGGCATTGGGAGGTATCAATGACGTAACACCAAATTTGGACAAATGGGTGTCGAAAGGCTTGTCATTTTCCAACTTCTATTCCAGTGGCGATCGATCCGATAGGGGGTTGACCACTCTTTTTACCGGATTTCCCTCCTTGCCCAATGGCAGGCTTCTTAAATATCCAAATAAGTTAGCCAATGCACCGAGTCTTTACCGAAATTTTAAGGATCAGGGGTATTACACGTCATTTTACTACGGTGGTAATCTTGAATTCGCCAACCTGAAACTTCTTTTTACAGAAGGCAGGGTAAAAAATGTAGTGAGCAAGAAGAATTTATCAGGAGACCTGACTACAGGTAAGTGGGGCGTACGAGATGGCGATATGTTTAACGTGTTCTGGGAAGATATTACAGAACAGAAGCAACCCTTTTTCTCGACGTTGTATACGTTAAGTAGCCACGAGCCTTTTGATATTCCGACTGTGTCATTCAAGCTCAATCAGGATGACTCGAAATTTTATGAAGCCATATATTATACCGACAGTTGTTTCGGACAATTTATGAATGATCTCGAAAAGTCGGATTTATGGGACAATACCCTGGTGGTGGTAACCGCCGATCATGGGGTTCGAAAACCAGATGATGTCGTATTGTATAGCCCAAGAAAATATAGGGTTCCTTTAGTGTTGACAGGAGGGGTAGTTGAGAAGGCGAAAATGTATACGCATTATGCGTCACATACGGATTTGCCTTTCAGTTTAGAAGAAATACTGTTCGGCCTACAAAATCAGGAGTATGCCTACAGTAAATCTGTATTTGATACCTCGAAGTCATTTGCCCACTATTATTATAATCTGGGTGCTGGAATGGTCAATGAACAGGGTTGTGTGGTCTATGACATTATGGGGGAATATTTTCTGGTCAATACCACAAGCAATGATTCGGCGTATAGAAAAATGCAGCAAGAATTATTGGGTATCACTCAATCCGCTTCAGCTCAATTCAAAAAGTTTTAGATCAAAAGATTGGACAAAAAGAAGCCCCGCTCTAGAAGAGCAGGGCAAATAAACCAAACTAACCATGAAAAAATTGCCTCCTCTCGAAGGCTCTACAAAGGAAGTTCATTTTTGGTTATTTGCAAGAAGTTTCGTGATAAATATACGTGGCGGGTAGAGAAGCTGAAAGTGCTTGATTACCAGCGGTTATCGAGCTTAAGTTTGGTCTCAATAATGTCTCTTATGCATCCTTTTCCGCCGTCTTTTGGAGAAACGAAATCAACTCGATCTTTTATAACAGGAACCGCGTCTGCAGGACAACAAGAAAACCCAACAAGATCCAATATGGGGAGGTCGGGCTCGTCATCACCCATCATTAGGCAATCATCAAGAGAAAGGTCATTAGAATGCAGCCATTTGTTTAAAATAGCCACCTTATCTTTTACCTGGATAAAGACATCCTGAACCCCAAGTTTGTTTAATCGGTGAACAACACCCTCTGAACTTCCACCACTAATCACTGCAATCTTGTACCCCAATTGGATGGCTTTGTTTACGGCATAACCATCTTTAATATTGGTGGATCGAGAGAACGTACCATCGTCAGCAACGTAGATGTTGCCATCCGTAAAAACACCGTCAAAGTCAAAGACAAATGCCTTGATCGATTTAAGTTTTTGGAGATAAAACTGGGTCACGCTGTTTATATTATTGGTTGTCGCGCCATTCGTAGACCCAACCCGACTGAATCATTTCCAGATGCCCTTCGTTCGAATCTTCGCGCTTACCAACAAAACTCGGAATTTCTAAGATCCATTCCAAGAGGTCTGTAAATCGAATCCGATAAATTTTTCCCTCATTAAAATCGTCGCCAAACTTTTCATATAATGCCAAGGCAATATCTTCGTAATCTGACCACTCTATGGGAAGTTCAAAATGTTCCATTGTATGGGTTAATGACCGTTAAATTGGGTTTGATCGGGAATGATCACAACCACATCTGCAGAAATCATGCATTGGCAGGCCAAACGCGAACTTAATTTTGGGCTAATAGCTCGATCAATAAAGTCTTCTTCCTTATCCGTTATTTCAGGTAAATTATCCATACCCTCTTCAACATAAACATGACAGGTACTACAAGCACACACCGCGCCGCAGTTGTGTTGTAGGTCCAAATCGTTGTCTAATGCAACGTCGAGGATCGAATCACCCGAATCGCATTCCACCTCTCTGGAAGGCAAATTCTTATCTTCAAACTGGAATAAAACTTTGTGAGCCATAAAGCCGCAAAACTACTATTTTAAAACATTCTAAATAAAAAAATGTTGGCGATATGATACTATTCTTTTCAATACGCGTTTATTTGTATACAAGACAAGATGAAATTCAGATTTATACCCCTTTTCCTGATCCTTATGCTGACTAGCATTTGGCAGGTCTCCGCCCAAAATGAACGTAGGCCATACGTATATATGATTGGCCAGGCAGCAACGTTTCCTCCTCTAGCAAATTTGCTTATTTCGATAGATAGTGGGCAGGTAAACGAAATATTTACACTCAGTTTAAACGAATATGAAGTGCGTTCATACGAGAAAGGCATCAACCTCGTGTTTAATCATAACTTCATCCTTAAAGAAGTTCATTTTTATGATTCGGGATTTCTGTACAAACGATGTCAGGATACCTTGCCCGCAAACGTTCGCTACGAAATGATGTGAAAAGAATACAAAAATAACAAGTATCCG